>JANNDD010000161.1:0-17773 GCA_031387365.1 Armatimonas sp.
GTCACGACCCTGAAAAAGCGAGAGTTTCTGGAGATTGTGGGCCAGAAAAGATCCTACTACTCCCTGAAGCGCAAGGGAGTTCACCTAATCTTTCTGGATGCCTGCTTTCGCTCGGATGGTGTGGCCTACGGTGAGGGGCCCTTTGAGTGGACCGATACCGAGATTCCCATGGCGCAACGGCAGTGGCTAAAGGCAACCCTCAAAAAAGCAAGCGGTCCGGTGGTTGTCTTTGTGCACCAGCGCCTCGACACGCCTCCAGGCAGCCACTACACCATCAAGAGCGCTCCTGAAGTGCGGCAGATTCTGGAGCAGAGTAAGAAAGTCAGTGCGGTCTTTATGGGCCATAGCCACGGCAACGATCAGACAATGATAAATGGGATTCCCTATCTTACTCTCGCCGCGATGGTTGAGGGAAGTGGCCCGGAGAGTAGTGGCTACAGCGCTTTAAGTATTTTCGCTGATGGTAGTGTTGAACTCAAAGGCTTTCGCAAGCACACCCAGCATCCCGCGCACGCAAAACGTCTGCAACGAATGCCTCTCCCTGAGACTCTTTAACAGCATGCAGATTAGTATTCAAGCGCGCGACCTGGTTAAAGACTACGGCAAGCAGCGCGCCGTTGATGGGATTGACCTTGATGTGGCCGAGGGAGAGTTCTACGGATTTCTAGGTCCCAACGGCGCGGGGAAATCCACCACGATCAAGATGCTCACGGGGATGTTGCGCCCAACCAGTGGGCAGATGCTCGTGGCGGGCTACGACATGGCAAGCCAGCCGCTTGAGGTAAAGCGCGTGATTGGGATTCTGCCTGAGGAAACCAGCCTCTATGAGCGGCTCACGGCGCGGGAGATGCTGCTTTTTGCGGGGCAGATGTATGGCCTTGGGCGCAAAGAAACTGAGGAGCGCACCCAAGACCTACTGGGCGTGATGGAGCTGACAGCGGTTGCGGATAAGCTTTTCGTGGACTACTCGATGGGCATGAAAAAGAAAGTCGCACTGGCGGCGGCGCTCATTCATCGGCCCCGTGTGCTCTTTCTGGACGAGCCATTTAATGGCATTGATCCGATCTCGGTGCGCGCGATTCGTGGGGTGCTCAACACGCTCACGGAGCACGGCACGACGATTTTTTTTACATCGCACGTGATGGAAGTGGTCGAGCGGCTCTGCTCCCGCATTGCGATTATTCAAAAAGGCAAGCTGGTCGGTCAGGGCACGATTGCCGAGCTGCGTGAGCAAGCGGGCGAAGACGGTGCCCTGGAAGATGTCTTTCTCAAGCTCGTCTCCCCCGATGCCGTCAGCACCGAGACCCTTAAATGGCTCTGAGGCAGCTTCTGTGGCTGCGCTGGAAGCTCACGTTGCGGGGCTTTACCCGGAGCCGGAGCACGCTGATCGGCTCGATTATTGGGATGCTTATTGTGGGACCCTACGCGCTGGCGCTGGCGGGCGGCCTCGGTTTTGGGCTCGTGAAGCTAGATATACACCTCGGGGAGAACGCTCTGCGGGGGGCGCTACTGCTCGTGGCCGCGATCTGGACAATCGGGCCCGTGCTGGGCTTCCAGCTCAACGAGGCGCAGGACATCACGCGGCTCTTTGTCTACCCGGTGCCGGTGCGCAAGCTCTTTCTGGGGGCGATTGCCGGGTGTTTGCTAGACTTGACGACAATTCTTCTCATCCCAACGCTGCTTGCGGTGATCGTCGGTGCGGCGTTTCATGGCCTTACCGGGGCACTGATCGCCGTCGTTGCCATGCCGCTCTTTCTCTTTCAGACACTCGCCGCCAGCCAAGGCGTCACTCTCGCACTGCAGGGGGTGCTCCAGAGTCGTAAGTGGCGTGATGTGGCGCTGCTGATTGTGCCGCTGTTCTGGATGACCTGGCAGTTTGGGATGCAGAATATTGGCCGGAGTGCGGGAAAGACGAACTGGACGGCCTTTCTGGGAAGCACTACCTGGGATGTGCTCAGCTTTCTTCCGCCGGGCCTCGCCGCCCGCGCCGTCGGTGCGGGGATGAAGGGGCTGTGGCCGCTTGCGATTGCGTATTTAGGGGCACTGGGGCTCATTACCATCGCGACTTTTATGGTCTCCTCGTGGCTGGTGAGTAAGGCCTACGAAGGTGAGGCCGTCGGTGTACCCGCTCCAAAGCATCCCTCCCCTAGCCCCTCCCTTCGCTCCGGATCCGCGTTCCGCGGGACGAAGGGAGGGGGACCTGAGGGGAGGGGGAGATGGATGCGAGAGTCAGGCGTGGTTCAGGCGGTCTTCCAGAAAGAGTGGTATGTCTTTACCCGCGACCCGTACTTTCGGCTCATGGCGATGAACTTTGTCTACATGCTGGGGTTCGGGGCGTTCATGGCTTTTAGTCGGGGGAAGAACGACGCGGCGGATGGCCTGGGATTCACCGAGGCACGCACGACGATGGCTCTCTGGCTGGCGACTTCACTGACACTGTTCCAGCAGAGCATTCTGTCCTACAACATCTTCGGCCCCGAGGCGAATGCGGCCACTCTGCTTTTTGCCTTTCCTGTACGCCGTCGAGAGCTGCTGATCGGAAAGAATCTTGCAAATCTCTCGGCGCTCCTACCTTTGAATCTTGCCGCCGTGATCGTCCTCTGTGCAACTCTTAAGCGTCTTGATATGCTCCCGATCTTACTGCCGTGGATGGTGGGGGCCTCCGTGCTCATGACCGCCGTGGGCAATGCGGTCTCTGTGATGATCCCGTACCGGGTCAGCACAAAAGGGTTTAAGGCGCGGCAGAGCAGTGGGGGAGTGGGATATGGCTTCGCGAGTCTGGGAATCAGCCTAGCGGCTCTGGTGCTCTATGCCCCGATTCTGGCCGCCGTGCTCGTGCCGCACTTCTGGATCGGGACGAGCTGGCTGCCACTGACTGTCCCCCTGGCGTTTGGCTACGCCGTGGGCCTCTATTTTCTCTCACTACGCCTTACAGAGCCCTGGCTGCTGGAGCGCGAGCAAGAGATTATTGCCCGGGTTGCTCGGCCTGAGGGTTAGGGTACACTGTGAGCATGGCACGAATTGAACATGCAAAGACGCAAAACCCGCAGATCGCAACCCTGACATTCTGGGGTGGCGTGGGTACTGTCACCGGCTCTAAGTATCTGATCGAGACCAAAAACAGTAAGGTTTTGATTGACTGTGGGCTCTTTCAGGGGCTGAAAGAGCTACGGGATCGTAACTGGCAGGCGCCGCCTTTTGACCCGACGACGATAGATGCCGTGGTACTCACGCATGCGCACACCGACCATGTGGGCTATCTTCCGGCACTGGTGAAGAATGGCTTCAAGGGCATGGTCTACTGCACTCGTGCCACGGGGGAGCTGGCACGCATTATTCTCGAAGACTCAGCGGAGCTGCAAGAGGAGGAGGCGGACTGGCGCAATAAAAAAGGCCTCACCGAGCACAAACCCGCCGTGCCGCTCTACGACCGCACCGATGTGAAGCGCACGATGAAGCTCTTTCAGCCGCAGAAGGCGGGCATGGAGGGTTTCCAAGTCACCAGCGATATTCGTGTGCAGTGGTGGCCTGCGGGGCACATGCTCGGGGCGCGCTCATTGCGAGTGGAGGTGAGCGGGGCGGGCGCACTGGGGCAGCAGCGCAGTATTCTCTTTTCGGGCGATGTCGGCCGCTGCGATCAGCCGGTTCTGCGCGATCCCGTCACGCCGCCACCCGCCGACTATGTGTTAGTGGAGTCCACCTACGGAGATCGCTTGCATGAGGACGAAGACCCGCGCCAGCAGCTAGCGGAGGTGATTAAAGATGCCCATGAGCGCGATGCTCCCGTGCTGATTCCCGCGTTCTCCGTGGGGCGCACTCAGGATATTCTCTACCACATCCGTGAGCTGGAAGACGCGGGAGAGATTCCCATTGTGCCCGTCCGCGCCGACTCCCCGATGGCGGCGGAGGCCACGCAAGCCTATCTCAAGATGGTGGAGGAGCACGACGACGATACCCGGGAGATTACGGCTGCGCGGCGCAATCCGCTGCGGACCAAGTCCATGGGGTTCTCGTCGAGCCGTGAGGAGTCCCGCAGACTCAATGAGGAGACCGGCGCTCGGGTGATCGTCTCCGCCAGTGGCATGATGACCGGGGGACGCGTGATGCACCACGCCCGGCAGATGGTCTCCAACCCCGAGGCAACGATCTGCTTTGTGGGCTTCCAGGCGGCGGGCACGACGGGGCGGCGGATATTAGACGGCGAGCCGGAGATAAAGATCTTCAAGGAGTGGTTTCCGGTGCGCTGTCGCATCAAAAAAATCGGCGGTTTCTCTGCCCATGCGGACTACAACGAGCTTCTCACCTGGCTCGCGCCACTGGCACGGAACGCCCCGCGCCATGTCTACATCATCCACGGCGAGCCGGAAGCCGCTCTTGCGATGCAGGGGCATATCACGGAGCGCTTCGGTTGGAACGTGACTGTCCCTGCTTACGGGGATGTGATCGAGCTGCGATAAAGCCCAGCGGAGAGCTGGCCCCTACCCGTAGGTTGGCTTTTGTGGCCAGCCTGCGGGAGAGTCTTCGAAGTCCTCTTGTCTGCCGTAGGGGGTGACATCCAGAAGGGGGTAGGTATGAACCAGATTCTCCACGCCACGACCGTAGGTGGAGTAGGTGTGGTAAACCTCATCGTCGAGCTGGAAGAAGACGCTCAGGCCCGAACCTTCGCCGCGCTCAGCCGAGACATGGAAGTCGTAGTTGAACTCGCTCCCAAACGAGGAGTACCAGGGGATGCTCCAGCCGCGCTCTTGCTTCCAGGCGTCAAGCTTGCTGAGAGGGGCACGGGAGATTAAGGCAAAAGTAGTGTCGCGCTCTCCTAGGAGCGAGAGATCCGCGATGGCATCTACAAATCCCGTGCAGCCGGGGCAGCCTTTTTCCCAGTCTGGGCCGAACATAAAGTGGTAGATAATGAGCTGGCGTTTGCCCTCAAATAAGTCTAGTAAGCGTCGTTTACCACGGGGACTCTCAAAGACATACTCTTTGTCCAGCTTCACCATTGGGAGCCTGCGCCGCGCCGCCGCCAGGCGATCACCCTCGCGGGTGTGCGCTTTCTCTTGGAGTAGGAGTGCCTCACGCTGAGCAAGCCATTCGTCACGGGAGATAATAGGGGGGTGGGGGATTTCGTTCTCTGTCATTACTCTACCTCTTCCTAATTGCGAGCAGTTTGTTTCGTACTCCCAAATTGCGTTCTCAGGCGGAAAGCGCAGAGTGGCGATTTTTGTGGTGTGAAGTGCGTGTGAGGAGAGGGCATTTAGCACAGGCTTCCCGCTTGCGATACAGTAAGTAATACATGTCCAATACCAATATATTTCATGAGAACGTGACCGAGGAGTGCGCTGTCTTGGTGGCGCTGGAGACCGGCGAGCATCTAGATAGTATCGAGGTGCGTCTCGACGAGCTCACGGAGCTGGCGAGTACGGCCAATATCCGGGTGATTGAGCGCTTCGACCAGCGCAAGCGCAACCCCGATCCCGCGTTTCTGATCGGGCACGGGAAGGCTGATGAACTCTACACCCTGGTGGCGGAGCTGGAGCCGACCGTTGTGATCTTCGACAATGAACTCTCCCCGACCCAGCAGCGCAACTTAGAGATCACGCTCAAGTGCCGGGTGATGGATCGCACCCAGCTGATCTTAGATATTTTTGCGCAGCGTGCCCGCACCCGTGAGGGTAACTTACAGGTGGAGCTGGCCCAGCTTACCTACTCTCTGCCGCGTGTGGGGCTGCTCTACACCAAGTTCGAGCGCCAGCAGGGTGGTATCGGGGTGCGTGGTGGTGGGGGGGAGAGCAAGGTCTCGCTCGACAAGCGCAAGATCCGCGAGCAGATCGCCGAGCTGAAAAACGAGCTGGAAGAGGTCAAGAAGACCCGTCGCCAGCAGCGCGTCGCCCGGCGTAAGCTGCCGTTCCCCTCGGCGGCTCTGGTCGGGTACACGTCGGCGGGCAAGTCCACTCTGCTCAACCTGCTCTCTGGCTCCGATGTGCTCGCCGACAAGATGCTCTTCTCCACCCTCGATCCCACCACGCGCCGGGTGATCTTGCCCGATGGCCGTGGAATTCTGCTCACCGACACCGTGGGCTTTATCCGAAATCTTCCCCATGACCTCGTGGCGGCGTTCCGTGCGACCCTTGAGGAGACGATTGAGGCGGACTTTCTGATTCACATGGTGGACATCAGCAGCCCTGAGGCTGACCGTCACCGCGACACGGTTCTGGAGACACTGGAGGCACTCGGCGCTAGAGACAAGCCGATCTTGACGGTCTTTAACAAGAGTGATCTGGTCGAGGATCAGCTCGCGCTCCGTCACCTGGTTGCATCAACCCCCAACTCCTGCTACATCTCCGCCGCCAAGTCTCAGGGGCTCACACACCTGATGGATCGTATCTCGGAGACGATTAAAGAGCTGGTGCAGACCATGCTGGTTGCGATTCCCTATAGCCGCTCGGAGCTAGTGGCGCAGTGCCATGAGTTCGGCGTCGTGCACTCGGTAGACTACGGCCCGGATCATATTCTTGTGCGCACCGATGTTGCTCATGCACTCGCAGGGAAATTGCTAGAGTTTCAGATCGTCTAAAAAAGCGCCTGTGGTACACTTGGCTATGTTTTCCCAGACAGCCGAGTATGCTCTCCGTGCCGTGGCGTATCTGGCGGAGCAGGGAGAGCCACGGACGGTTGCGCAGATCGCTGCGGCCACCAAAGTGCCTCCCAGCTACCTCTCCAAGGTGATGCAGAGCCTTGCTAAATCAGGGCTGGTGGTCTCGCAGCGCGGCCTGCACGGCGGCTTTCATCTAGAGCGGCCAACAGATCAGCTCTGCGTCTTTGATATTATCCAGGCCGTTGACCCGATCCAGCGTATCAAAACCTGCCCGCTCGACTTGCCCCAGCACGCGAAGCATCTTTGCAACCTTCACCAGCGCATGGACGATACCCTCGCGCAGGTAGAGCTGGTCTTTCGGCAGACCACGTTTACTGAAATCCTCGAAACCCCTATCTTCGGTCCCGATCCCGCCGATTGAAATCGGCGTTTAGGGGGCGGCGATCCCCACCAAGTGCCCCTGGGTGTGGAAGTAGAGCGCGTTCTCGGAGATGGCGGGAGTGGCCATGCAGACCTCGCCCATGGGGTTCTGGGAGAGAAGCTTGAACGTTGCGCCCGCCTGCACCACGAAAATCTCGCCCTCCTCGCTGGTGTAGTAAAGCTTCCCGTCGGCGGCCACGGCGGAGGCGCTGAAGCCCGTGCGGCCTGTGCCCATGCGCTCCTGGTAGAGGCGCTGACCGGACTGGGCATCGTAGCAGCTGAGAATGCCGGCATCGTTGCAGACATAGAGATGCGGCCCCAGCACGAGCGGCGTCTGCATGTAAGCACCTCCACGCACGGTACCCCAGCCAAAGTGCATGCTCCCCATGTTCTCAGGGGGCAAGACGATCTCGCCGGTGGCAGTGGGACGGACGGCATAGATTGGGGCCTGCCTGCCGTGGGCACTGGTGATAAAGATCAGCCCCTGCCCGACAATAGGCGTCGGCACGGGAATATCGCCACCCCCGGTGAGCTTCCAGAGCGACTTGCCCGTTTTAACATCGTAGCCGCCGATGTGCTTCCAGCCGTTACATACCACTTGCGGCTTGCCGCCCACGGTGCAGAGGGTTGGAGTGGACCAGGTGGGCACTTCCGTGCGCGGCGTGCGCCAGATATCTTTACCCGTCGCGGGATCGAGCGCGGCCACAAACGAGCCCTTCTGGATGTCGCACTGGACAATAATCTTGCCGTCGGCGAAGATCGGGGAGCTGGCCCAACCCCATTGCGCCGTGGGAACCATGTAGAAACCCGAGTCCAGAATCCCCAGATCGCGCTTCCAGAGCAACTTGCCCGCTAGGTCGTAGCAAAACAGCCCCTCGGAGCCAAAGAACGCTAAAACCCGCTTGCCATCGGTTGCCATGGTCGCGCTGGCCTGCGTGGCCTTGGTGTGGCGCTTGACTTTAGGCACGCCCTTGTGCGCGGTCTTCTGCCAGAGAATCTTCCCGGAGCGCTTATGAACACAGTAGATGCGCCACTCGTGCTCGGAGTCATCTTCCACCGAGGCGATCTCACCGTAGAGCCCCACTTTTAAGTCGTTGTTCTTCGGGCTCAGCGCCGCCGTGACGAAGACCTTCTCACCCCAGACAATCGGACTGGAGTGACCCAGGCCTGGCAGAGGGGTCTTAAAGAGAAGATTTTTCTTCTCTTCAACATTCCAGGCGGTGGGAAGCTTGCTTCCCACCGCGACTCCGCTTGCACTAGGGCCACGAAACTGCGGCCAGTTGATAGTTGCCATGGTGCTATTTTACCCCCTAACCCCCGCCGGGCGGGGGGACAATATGGAAAGAGAGTTTTGTTTTTCTCTCCCCCGTTGGACGGGGGCTGGGGGGCAGGCTATAATCCACGCATGGAACTCAACGATAACAACTGGATTTCGGGCGAGAAAAAAGAGAGCAGTGAGGGCGTGACCCGGCGCACTGTTCTGACGAGCGCGATGACGGCGGGCTTTGCGCTTGCCGTGCAGCCGGTCGCTGCGGAGACAATCCTCACCGACACCAAGGGGCTGAAGGCGGCAATGATTACGTTTAAGGGCGCGGATGGCGTGGAAGTGCCCGCCTACTACGCTGTGCCGGAGAAGCTGCCAGCGGGGAAGAAGCCCCCCGTGGTGCTGGTGGTGCAGGAGATTTTTGGGGTTCATGAGCACATCAAGGATGTCTGTCGGCGTTTTGCCAAGAAGGGTTACTTCGCCATCGCTCCTGAGCTCTATGTCCGGCAGGGCAGTGTCTCGGACAAGCCCATGACGGAGATCTTCCCCGTGGTCTCCAAAGTCCCCGACTCTCAAGTGATGACCGACCTGGATGCTGCCGTGGCCTACGCCCAGTCCACGGGAAGGGCGGATGCGAGCCGGGTTGCGATCACAGGCTTCTGCTGGGGCGGGCGCATTGTCTGGCTCTACGCGGCGCACAATGCAAAACTCAAAGCCGGGGCTGCCTGGTACGGTCGCTTAGTCGGACAGAGCAACCCGCTCCAGCCCAAGAGCCCGACAGAGCTCGCCGATAAAATCAACGCCCCGATTCTTGGCCTCTACGGTGCAAAAGACGCGGGAATAAAGATCGAGAGCATCGAGGGCATGCGCGCTGCGCTGAAGGCAGCCGGGAAGACCAAGTGCGAGATCATTGTCTACCCAGACTCCGAGCACGGCTTCCACGCCGACTACCGGCCTAGCTATAATGAAAAAGACGCTAAAGACGGCTTCGCTAAACTCTTAGCGTGGTTCAAGAAAAACGGTGCATGAAGTAGCTCGCCCCCATGAACGAATCGCCCCCGTTCATGGGGGCGATACGAGAGGCGATCTACTTCACGCGCTCGAAGATCAAGATGTGCTGGCGCGGAAGAATCTGGCTGTTCTCAACAAACTTCAGTGGGAACAGCCCCATCTCTTTCTTTACCTGTGCCACACTCAGCTTATGGACTTCCTTAATCGGCACCGCGGGGTCTTCCTTGCGGTACTCCACAAAGACGATCCGTCCCCCAATTTTAAGAGCCTTCACCATCGCTAAGACCATCTCGTAGGGCTTGTCGAACTCGTGGTAGACATCTACCATGATCTGAAGATCGCAAGACTTTTCGGGGAGCTTGGGATTATCGGTCTTGCCTAGTACTACCTGGACATTACTGATCCCGTTTTGCTTTTTCTTTTGCTCAATAATTGTCAGCATCTCGGGCTGAATGTCCACCGCGAGCACTTTTCCGCTGGGGGCGACTTGCTTGGCCATCATAAAGCTCAGGTAGCCACTTCCCGCCCCGATATCGGCCACTACCATGCCGGGCTTCAGCTTTAGCGCTTTCACGAGCAGAGTGGGCGCCTCTTCTTCTTCGCGTTCGGGGCGATCCAGCCAGTCTGCGGCTTCGTGGCCCATGACGAGTGCGATCTCACGGCCCATGTAGAAGATCCCGGTGCCATTGGGGTCATGGTAGCCACGGCGGATATAGGGCGGCTTTTTGGGTTGTGGTTGGGTTTGCATTGTTCTAGCTCCAGGTTTCGGGGAAGACAGAGTGGTAGCGGGTGCCCTTGCGAGGCTCTTGCTGAAGAGGCTCCACGGCATCGCGGAAGGCAAAGTAGTGGGCGGTCTGCTGGTGCGCCTTGAAGTCCGCCTCGGTTTTGTAGGCTTCGTAGAGGTAGAAGCCCTCGGGGTGACCGTCTTCATGAGGCACGGCAAGCCGGAGAACATCGAAGCGTAGGCAGCCTGGCTCCTGTACTGAGCCCTCGTGGTTCTTTCTTGCCTCGTCCAGAAATGCCTCGCCTTTTCCGGGTTTAATCAACACGGTGACACAGACAACATACATGCGCCGATTATACCGCTATAATGCCCCTGTGATTCGCGCTGAGAAAACTCTATTGTTCCCGATTCCCCGGGAGGCGCTCTGGGAGCTGCTCTCGGATACCGAGCGACTGAACCGCGAGCTGAAGCTGCCGTCGGTGGCGTTCACGTTCACGCCACGGCCGGAAGGGGGCTCAGCGCTTCGGGGCCAAACGACGTTTGGACCGATCACGCTTCGTTATGTCGAGGAGCCGTATCGCTGGGTGAAGCCATCGCTGTGGTGGGTGCAGCGCTTCCCCGAAAACGGGCCGGTCTCGGTCTATCGTGTGGGAGTGCAGCTCGAAACCGAAGGGGGAGGAACACGGCTAACGGCCTGGTCGGAGGCCGAGCCACGTGGGGTTGGGGGCAGATTTCTGGCGCAGCGTATTGTCCAGAGTAGTGTCAATGGCCTACTGCGTGCCTGCACGAGCTTTGCAGCGTTTCTGGAGGGCAGGCAAGCCACGCCGTATCCGATCCATGCCAACAGTAGCGTCACGCCGAGCACTTCTGATGGGGCAGCGATGCAACGAACCCGTGCGCGTCTGGAGCAGGCCGGGCTCATGGGGGAGCAGGCGGCGCGGTTGATCGCTTTTCTCTTGCTCTCACCGCCGGAGGATGTGGTGGATTTTCGCCCGTTTGCGCTCGCCGACCGGTGGGGACTAGACCGCAGAGAGGTTCTGAAGCTCTGTCTGCAAGCGGTGCGGGCGGGGGCACTGGAGCTGCACTGGCGCTTGCTCTGCCCGGCCTGTCGTGGCGCGGGGCCATCGGTGGAGACACTGGACGCGCTCACGCCCGATAAAGCGCACTGCGCCTCGTGCAATATTTCTTTTGGCCCGGCTTTTGACCAAGATGTGGAAGTTTGTTTCTCCGTCGCGCCCGCACTGCGAAAAGCCGACGAGGGTGTCTCTACGTACTGCATCGGTGGTCCGCACCGCATGCGCCATGTGGTGATGCAGTGGCAGGTTCTCGCAAACGCTTCGGAAACCGTCGGCACAAACCTAGCGGCGGGAACCTACCGGCTTCGCTCCCCGCAAATAAACGAGACACAGGAACTCGCGCTTGTGCAAAATGCGCCTGTCGTGCTGGAAAATACAGCAGACTACCCGGTGCTCTTTCGGCTGGAGAGCCTGGGCTGGCGAGAAGACGCGGCGACGGCGGCGCAGGTGACGGCGCTCTCAGAGTTTCGGAAACACTTTGGCTCGGAGGTACTCGCGCCCGGGCAAGAGCTGGTGGTACGGCAGGTGACGATTCTCTTTACCGACCTGAAGGGCTCCACTCAGATGTACGCCACTCAGGGCGATGCGCCGTCGTACGCCACGGTTCGGGTGCACTTTGAGCAGCTCTCCAAAATTCTGGAAACACACGAAGGAGGCGTGGTCAAGACCATTGGCGACTCCATTATGGCCGCCTTCACCAGCCCGGAGCAGGCCGTGCAGGCTGCCCTGGCCATCCAGCGCGAGGCCGCGCCGCTGGTCGTGAAGCTCGGGCTGTGCAGCGGCCCCGCGCTCGCCGTCACTGCCAACGGCCAGCTCGACTACTTCGGCCAGACTGTGAATCTTGCCAGCCGCATTCAAAACCAGAGCCACGGCGGCGATATCGTCCTCCCCGATGAGCTGCTACGCTTCGTACCCGATGCCTTGCCCCGTGAGCGCTTCACCGCGATGCTCAAGGGCACGGATGCGCCGCTGGTACTCTGGCGGATTGGGGAGATGGTCTTTTAGGTAAACTAGCGCCATGAACAACACCCTCTTTAATGACCTGCTCGGGGCGCTGGCACTGCCACCGGTGGGGCGCAGTCGCCGCGTCTCTAGCAACGAGCAACCTAACTGGAACGATGGCAACTTTGACAGCACGTATTTGGCACCGGGCGATGTGCTGGAAATGCCGACTCTGACGGGGCCGGGCGTGATCAACCATCTGTGGTTCACCAGCCATGCGGGGGGAATGGGTGAGCTCAACGCGCTTACACTACGTATCTACTGGGACGGGCGCGAGGAGCCTGGAGTGGAAGCGCCGCTGGGGGATTTCTTCGCCTGTGGTCAGCGCCCCGAGATTGTCGAGAGCCTACCTGTACAAGTCTCGGCGACGGGAAGCCTGACGTGCTACTGGCGGATGCCGTTTGCGATCTCGGGGCGGATCACGGTGACCAACGATAACCCCGAGCGCGGCTACGGCCTCTACTGGCAGGCCGACTGGGTGGAGCTGGAGACGCCGCTGCCTGAGGGCGTCGGCTACTTTCATGCGCGCTACCGCCAGGAGTACCCCGCCGTCATGGGGCGGGATTACTGCTTCGCCGACCTGACAGGCTGCGGGCAGTACATCGGCACCGTGATGTCCGTGACCAACGCCCAGGACGGCTGGTTTGGCGAGGGCGACGACTTCTTCTCTATTGATGGCGAGGAGATTCCCAGCCTCCAGGGCACCGGCTCCGAGGACTACTTCAACGATGCCTGGGCTATGCGTCCCCGCACGAGCCACTGGTTCGGTCAGCCACACTGGCAGGGCTGGAACGAGGGCGATGGCGGTGTGATGTACCGCTGGCACCTGCCGGATCCCGTGCGCTTCTCAAAGTCGCTTAAAGTGACGATGGAGCACAAGGGCAACGCGATTCTCTCTGAGGATGCCTGGTATATCGAGCGCCCGGACTTCTTCTCTAGTGTCGCTTTCTGGTACCAAAGTGGCACGCCTGCGCCCTGGCCTGAGCGGCTGCCAGGCTACCCAGAGCGCTGCGTTCCTTGGCAGATAAATCTCCTGGTGCGTGCCTTTCGGCACATTGCCATTTCAGGGGAGGCCCGAGTGGCTGTCCAGCCCACGGGGATGTTTGGGGGTCGCCCAACCCTGATGATCACGGACGCTACCCCAGGGAGCACCGTGACGATTCCTTTCTCGGTGAGTGAGTCCGGACGCTACTCGCTCCGCCTGACGGGCTTTCCAGGGGCGGGCTCGGATCGCTTCGAAGCGCGGATCAATGGGCAGCCGACACGCAACCTTGTCACATTTCGACCTTACGGTTTTGCGCAGGGCTACAACACCCCCGATGTGGCTCTGGGAACACAGGCACTTTCTGCGGGGGAGCACCAGCTCACGCTTAAAGTCGAGGGAACCGAAACCTGCGCAATCGGTGTCGAGAGCCTGCGCCTCTTGAAGCTTCCCGATCCCGCTGTCCGCACCGTAAAGACCAACAACGAGGCGCACTTCTATCGCTTAGGGATCGGGCGCGCCGTTTATGCCTACAAGCTCGCCTACGATGCGCTCCCCGAGTCGCTCCACGCCCTCCACGCAAGTGGGATTCTGCCCGAGCGCTACTTAGACGACGAGAACGGCTATCCCTTCACCAGTCAGTGCAACTCTACGGAGTTCCGCGTAACCAGCACCGCCCCCGAAGGCTGGACCTACGCCTGGCGCGGGCTCGATGCACGGCGCTAACCCGAGAGATCTTTGGGGGTTTTCCAGAAGATATCCAGCATCCGCTTCCAGAGCGCACGAATGGTCAGCGAGGAAACGACAAGATAAAAAGTCGGGACGAAGAACCAGAGCCAGGCGGGTAGGTTATTGAGAAGGGGAGCCTGAGTGAGGGCGAAAAATATTCCCGCCGCCGGGTTGAAGAGGTTGATGAGCCAGGCCATCCACTGGAACCAGGGAGCAGGATCAAATCGGATGTTCAGCAGGCTTGCCATGAGTGCTGGAGCGGCGTAGGCGATGGCGGTTATGCCGGGAAGCCCCAGAAGCGGGACGATAGCCCAGCCGCCCGCATTGCCCGATGCCTGCTGGCTTTTCTTGCTCACCAAGGAGCAGTAGGTCGCGATAGACGCATTGAGGAGCGAGGTGATGAGGATCAAGACTTGTGAGGCAAGAAAGTTGGTCCAGGCCATGCCGGTGCCTAGCGACGTAATAATAAGCGCGGGGAGCATCATCCCGTAGAACAACGCGATGGGCCGGAGAGTGGCCGCCATCTTTCCCACCAGGATCTGGAGCGGCGAGTTGCGCGAGAGCAGGAGAGCATTCCAGGTCATTTTCTCGCGCTCAGACGTGATACTGGTAGCGGCCTGGAGGGGCATCGCGATCATGAGCACCAGGCACTGCAAGACCACCAGAAAGCCGTGCATTCCCCAGAAAGCGGGTTTGGGATCGGTGGTGCTTGCGGTGAGGGAGATCAGATAGAACATCCCCGCGTAGAGACCAAGCGTCGCCATGATCCCGAGTATCTTCTCCGTAAGCTGCGTAGTGCCTTGCTTCTTCTCCTGGGTCCGCTTCTGTGCCAGGGTCTCTTTGTGGAAGACAGGGTTGTTGGTAATCAGGTGCTCCCACCACTCGGGCAGGGAGAGGGTGGAGGGGGGAGCGGTGATTGTCTGTGGGGGAGTAATCAGGGTAGGCAGAACTCGCTCCCCACCCGTGAGTGTCTCCCCAGTGCGGAGCCGAGAGAGAAACACTTCGTCTTCTGCACTCAGTGTGGCGGTGGCAGGCTGGGGGGGCGACGGAACACGAATGGGAGGCAGGGTGGTGCGCGTCTCCTCGGTTTCTTCTTGTTTTACTCTGAGCATAGCAACTCCTGTAGATAACTACCTGATACGTCTAATAGTGGCATTTTATCGCCAATTTAACCAGAAAAATCTTTCGGTGCCCGCCAGAGATCCCGCAGCATCTGCCGCCAGATACGCAGGGAGGCGCTCACTGCAAGCAGGGCATAGAGAACCGGGGCAAGCAAGACGAACACGGGAAGCTTGCCAAAGAGCGCAAAACCTGTGGCCAGTACGACGAGAAGTGCAAAGAGCCCGAGCCCACCTCCTTGCCACATTGCTTTATTCACAGCTCCTTTGAGGTTCTTACTCCAGAGAGATGTTTCGATACCGACCAGTGTTCCGAGAAGAGCGGTCGGCAGGAAAATCAGTGGAAAGAGCAGGAGTGACAGAGCGGGCATGACGCCACGGGCAACTCCCACAAGGAGCATAACAAAGAGCATTCCCTGGCTCGCCAGCTGTGTCCTGAGCACATTGGCTACTTTCCCTCCGATGATCTGTGCTGGGCTCAGCCGCGTGAGCAGGAGGGCATTCCACGTGCGCTTCTCCCGCTCCGTCACGATGGCCGATGCGGTGGTGATAGCCGTGACAAACATACTGCCTATTAGCGGGCCGATCAGCGGCCCGACACTTCCTCCCCGCATGTAGGCCATGGCGATGGGGAGCAGAAAGTAGAAGACGACAAAGATCAGCAGATAAGGAGCGGTAGACTTCCAAAGTCTACCCGCAGGAGTGAGTGCTTCCCACTTGGCACGGGTGGCGCGTACTTTCTCACGGAGAGCCTCGGCTTTTTCGGGGGAGTAGTTTACGGGGATAGGAACCGTGCGGGCCTCGCGCTGGTAGACGGGGTTCTCGGTGACCACCTCGCGCCACAGTGCCGCCAGAGAGTTTTCCTGAGCGCGCTCCACAGGGAGAGCTTGTTGCTTTTGGGAAGAGAGTGCCATGTCTATCTATCTACGACGTAATTCCAGCGCTCCAGTTGCGGGTGCTAGCTCTCGTCGCTCTCTTTTTCTTTTGTTCGGAAGCGCACCGGACGCAGGCTTGCCAGGCCCCAGAGGTTCATAACAAAGATCGCCCCGAGAGTGGGCAGGCAGAGAACGAGTGTCGCCCAGAGCTTGGGCAGCGCATGAAACGGATCGTCGCTGACGGCGAGCCATGCCCAGATGCCCGGCGGCACCAACCCGAGCAACCCGCCTGCAAAGCAAAAGAGCGCCCGTCGCCCCCCCACCGGAGCCCGCATCGCAAGCTCCGCACCCATCCCAAGCGCTGCGCCCGAGGGCACCGCCTGGAGAAAGATCAGGCCCCATAAGATCTCACCCGCTTGATCCGGTGGCAGGCTCAGCTGGTAGGAGGCAGTGGCAATGCCCAGCGCCACGGCTCCTAGAAACGCACCCAGGAGTCCCTTCATCGGTTTAGCTCCCTCTCTCCGTTCTCTTCCTTAAACATGGTGGCTTTCTCTCCTCTATTTTTGCATTTTACCGGATTTCCAGTACCTCGCCCGCAGACTCGGCACGGAGGCTGGTGCCATACATGGGGGTGAGGGCAGCGGGAAGCGCGTGGGCATGACCGGGTGTTTGTGCACGGACATGGTACTCATACACATGCTTGCCCTTTTCCAGTCGGCGGGCAAAGAGCGCAATTCGATCATCGCGGACATCTATATGGGAGTACCAGAAGTTCCAGGCTCCGTAGGTGTCTTCTTCCTCCAGTGTGCCACGGGCATTGGGCTCGAATCCTGAGGGGAAGCGGTCCTCCAGTAAGATAAAGTCCTGCGGCTCGCTGACCTCGACAATCAGCCGGACACGAACCGTCTCTCCCTGGTTGAAGCGCGTGGCCGCACCCTCGGGGAGGAGACCTTTTGGCCCCGATGCCAGCCGGATGTACTCCCGTCGAATCTTCATGCCCTTGGCCTCAAGCACGGGCAGGACATCGGTTCTTGTTGTCTGGCGTAGGGTCGCCGTGGCGTAGCCGCCCATAAAGGTGAGTCTGTTTTCGCCTGATTTGAGCGCCGTTCCGGGAATGGTCGCTTCCAGGAGCTTGCCTTTAGTGGCCAGCGGAAAGGGTTTCCCATTGAGCTGGAGCGTGGAGGGGCCAAGCTCTTGATCTCGTGCATAGTCGGGGAGGAGACAGAATGTGGAGATCACGAAGGCTGTGTCGCGGGTGTTGCCAAAGTAGCCATCCGTGCCCGTGGAGAGCAAGTACGTGGTGGCCTTGCCGATCAACGCGCTCTGGGAGTGCGTTGCGAGCAGTGCACGCAGGGCGAGTGCGGTGGTGGTGCGCTCACTGCCGTCGCCCCAGTGCGCGAAGGCTCCATCCACTTGGGCTTTTTGTTCCAGGGCACTGGCGTAGGGCACCGCATCTATCCCCAGGTTGGTGCAGGCCAGAGTCAGCCAGGCCAGTGTGTCCGCACGCTTGGCACTCGCGAGGCCGAAGCGGTGTAGAAGCTCCGGGGCGAGCCCGCGGGCACGGGCAGCGTCTACACGGCTGACGGCGTAGAGCGCGAAGGCCGTGTCCGGGATGGGGTTTTTCTTTTCAGTAAGAAGTGCCCAGAGCGGCTTGGCTCCACGCTCGAAAAGTGCAGGCGGCACGGGGAAGCCCGCATCACGCGCCTCGGCCAGACCCCAGAGTGCGTAGGCGGTGTGCCAGAGATCGAAGCCGTCTTTGTACCACCAGCCCCAGCCTTTATCGCCGCTCTGCATCCCCGCTAGGCGCGTGACGCCCTCGGCGACTAGCTTCTTATCCGCGACGCCCGCTGCAATCAGTGGCACGAAGCGGCTGACGGTCTGCTCGACACAGCCGTAGGGGTATTTTTTCAGGTATTCCGTTGCCTCCGCTACGGTTTCGTGCAGGCTGGGCGCGACACGGACGGTGAGAAACGAGCGCTCGGC
>JANNDD010000568.1:0-15892 GCA_031387365.1 Armatimonas sp.
ATTCCTCTAGCGCGGCTGGTGGGCGACGACTCAAAAGAGAAAGCCGTTTTGCCGCTGGACTGGGGCGCGGTGATCCCGCTCTGGTTCACGGCGCATCCTCTCACCCACCCACGCCCCCAAACCGTGATTGTTGCGCCAGACCGGAGCCTGCCGCGTGAGACTCTGGTGCGCTTTGGTGTGGCACTCGCCCGGTGTGCCGCTGCAACTCCAAAGCGCATCGCACTGATCGCCTCGTGCGACCTAGGCCATGCCCACGATCCTGATGGCCCCTATGGTTTCTCCCCCGTCAGCGCGGAGCACGACGGCAAGATGTGCGCGGCGATTGTCTCGGAAGACCTGGGCAGCTTGCTAGAGTGGGAGGAGGCATTTCTGGAAGACGCCAAAGTGGATGCATTCTGGCAGACCATTATTCTCGCGGGAGCGCTCGGCCACACGCTTCTCACTGGCGAACTCCTCTCCTACGAGGCCCCTACCTACTTCGGCATGGCCGTGGCGGTGTACGAAGCCCCGTGAGACGCCCCGGTTCATCGGAGCGACTTACTTCTTTGGCCAGTCTTTAGGCATCCAGCGGGGCAGGCGGGCGATCTGGCTACGCGTGGCCTCACTGGTAGGCACTCCCCAGGCGGTGAAGAATGGCCCAAGGTTTTTATTGACAGTGCGCGAGAAACGCAGCATAAACTGATCTCGCTTTTGCTCATCGGTGCGAGGTAGAGCTTCTTTGGGTGCTTTTTCGTACTCCGCAAAGACCCGCTGGTACGCTTCCCAACCAAAGGCATCCCGGAGCTGAGCAAAAAGCGTGAGAGCAAGAAACGGATCGTCTTTCCACTTTTCGTAGGGGCTTCCCGCGGACACATAGGCTTGCAGGCGCTCCCGTACCACCTTGGGTTCCATAGCCGGGTGCCCGATCTTATCCCCATTGAGCTTCTCACAGCAGTAGAGCGAGAGGAGGTTGTTAGTGACTTCACCGCACCCCTCCCAGGTCCACCACTCTCGCTGATGGTTGTGGCCAAGCTCGTGGTAAAAACCCCAGTTGGGTTCGCCGGAGCGGCCCCGCAGTACACTCAGATCCACAAAGCGGCGGGAGATCTCATCTGTGTAGGTCATGATGGGGTAGCCAGAGTGCATGTAGCCCGCACTGATCTGCTTATCTACCACGTAGCGCTCCGGGCGTGGTCGGTTCTTCGGGATTTGATAGAGATCGGCAGCCAGATCGGCGACCTCATCCCAGTAGGTCATCAATGCCTCGGGATCGTCGAGAGTGCGCACCACGCTGGAGGGTACCGAGAGAATGATACTCTTGCCTTCCAGCTCCGCCCAAGCCCCTGGGGTGTTTCGAATGCTACTGCACCAGTCGGGCACGGGCGTGACACCACGGACAAAACGAGGAGAGGCAACCGCCCCGGAGATAGTCACGGAGAGGCGGCCTTTGGGAAAGCCCTCGGGGACTTCAAGAAATACCGTTCCCCCAAATGCGCTCGTGAGCTTCTGTGTGGGCTGGGTGAGCGAGCGGCGCAGCGTGATCTCGGGGAAGCGCTCCCACTTTTCCAGGTGCCAGAGCGTGTCCGTGTGGGAGCCGATCTGCACCGAGAGCCCTTTGCCGAGCAGCTCTTTAGGAACCGTCATAGTTAGTGGTGCGCCCGGCGCGGCGTAGAGCCCCGTTCCTTGCCAGCCAGGGATGCCGCCCTCCAGTGTGATGGTCTGACTCTCCAGGCGTGGCGCATCGAAGGCCACGACCCCCGGAAACGATCCCGAGGAGATATGGGCAGGCTGACGATCTGCCGGAGCGCGACGGAGCGCGTTCTGCTCCAGCACCATGCTGAGGCGGGCAACCGGCTGATCTAGGCCGATGGGGAAGGCCACATTTCCCGCAAAACGTCGTGTCAGGGCAGCCACCTGGGGCAAGAAGCGTGGCTCGTCGCCTGGCAACGGCCCAATCGCACTGGTAAGAGTCTGGCTCACTTGCGCCAGATCGTCAGCAGAGAGTACTGCTGTGCCTTCTGCATGTCTCTGGAGTGCCATGAGCGCTGTCCGTCCGTGGAGCAGCTCCAGCGACCCGGACTCGGCCTTCCAGCCCTTGGTACCCGTTGTCTCAAAGAAGCCATCGGCCCAGGCAATACCCAGCCGGGCAAAGAGCTTGTTGCCCCCATGCTCCCCACTGAGTGCCTGCCCGGGGTGGGTCTGGAGCCAGCCCCAGCCCAGTGAGTCCATTACCACGCCGCCCCCGCCCCGCACGAAGACGGTCAGCGCCTGCCCCATTCGCACACCAGCTTTGCCATCGAGTGCCGTCGCATTCATCACCACGGCATCAAAGTCCGGAGACTCAATCTGGCTCTGGAACTGCGCGGTGGTCAAGCGCACCACTTTAATCCCCGCCTTCTCCAGCACCTCAGCCACCTGAGGCTTATCCACCACCGCGACGGCGGATGTGGGCATCGCCAGCACCCAGCGAGCAGTATTCAGAAGAAACTGAGTATTGTCCAGATTACGAAGAGCATCTGCCGAGAGAAAACCATCATGGCCGAGCGCCACGACGCGCCCCCGCTCAAGGCGGCTTGCAGCGATCATGGGCAGGCGGCGCTTCCCCTCACGCCCCGCCACCACGACAAAGGCATTATCGCCAAAAACAGAGAGCGGGCCGGGAATCGCCCCCGGCGCAATAAGCTCCGTGACATTGGTCAGCAGAGCAGCTAGATCGGTCTGTGGCGAGCGAGCAAGGGCGGCGTAGAGTGCCACCGGAACAACAAACGGCATACTCAGACCCTACCACTAGGTAGCGTCGCTTGTCAACTTGCTACGTAGCCCTGAGCGTGAAGAGAGTGACTTCCGGGGGACAGTTGAGCCGGATAGGATAGGCAGTGCAGCCGATTCCGCGAGAGATATAGAGCCGTGCCTTGTCGTAGGTGCCCCAGCCGTCTATCTGGGCGAAGCCTTCCATGCCGGGCGGGAAGTGAGGGGCAATGCCAGGCACACAAAACTGCCCGCCGTGCGTGTGGCCAGAGAGCGCAATGCAGGGACGATCCTGGACATAGCGAATCCCCACGGGGTTATGGGTCAGAAAAAGCAGTGCGGCGTCACCTGGGACTCTCTGGAGGGCCTCAGCGGGGTCAGGGATTCCTTTCCAGGTGTCTTCGATCCCGGAAACCCAGAGACCAGAGGCAACTTCAAGGTTGGCATTGCGGAGCATCCGTACGCCCGCAACATCCGTGAGAGTTCGAGCGACTCGGTTGGGGTACTCATAATCGTGGTTACCCAGGATACCGAACATCCCCAGGCGCGGCGTGAGCGGCTCCAGAAGCTGCGCGAAGGGCAGCGTATCGGCGGCATCCCAGCGCACGTAATCGCCCGTCAGCACCACGAGATCTGGCTGCCAGGCGGCGGCCTGACGGACGGCGGCACGGATGATGGAGTCGGGCGTGAGCTCGCCCCGGTGCGGATCGGTAAGCTGAACCACCTTGAGACCGTCTAAGGCCTTGGGCAGGTTCGGGAGCAGGATTTCATGGGAGATAGCCTCCAGTGTAAAAGGCTCGACTAAGCCCTCAGCAAGAGCCGCGGCGGTCACTCCTGCGCAGAGTTTGAAGAAGCCTCGGCGGGTCGCGGCATGCCGTGACGGTGTCGGCGAATTACTTTGTTTCGCAAAGTTCATAGGTTCTTAGATACGCAAGCACCCTCGAAAAAGGTTCCCGAGTGTAAATAGTGGCGAAAAGAGAGAACTCGCTGTATACTCGCACTTCTGTGTGACGGTGAAAATCGCCGTACGCCACCGATTTCCTAGAGAATACCAAGGACCGCTACTATGCCCCTGCCAAAGAGACGACATTCGAGCACCCGTCAGGCCAAGCGCCGAACGCACTATAAGCTCACTCCCCCGACCCTGACCTACTGCAAACGCTGCAATGAGATGGCTCGTAGCCACTACATCTGCGCGGGTTGTGGCTACTACAATGGCCGTCAGTGGCTAACCCCCAAGGCGGAAGCCACGGCGTAGGTATCCCATTAAAGTCTTAAATCGGGAAGCCCACTCTTGCCCGAAGTGATCTCGATAGCGCTTGATGCCGTCGGGGGCGATCATGCCCCCGCGGCGATCGTTCGTGGCGCGGTTGACTTTGTCCGCTCCGATATCGGAGAGGGCGTTCGTGTTCTGCTAGTCGGCGATGCGCAAATCATCGCCGCGGAGCTCGTCGCCTGCGAAGCGGACGGCGACACGCGTCTGCCCGTTGTTCACGCCCCTCAGTTTGTCACCATGGAGGAGCACCCGATGGAGGCAATCCGTAAAAAACCGGAGTCCTCTATCTCGCTCTGCGCCAAGCTGGTAAAAAACGGCGAGGCGCAGGCAACTCTCTCCGCGGGCAACACCGGCGCGTGTATGCTCGCGGCTCTGCTGATTATCGAGCGCTTACCCGGAATTAGCCGCCCTCCCATCGCCTCCCTTCTTCCTACGGAGACGGGACGGCACTGTCTTCTGGTAGACGCGGGCTCCAACGTGGACTGTCAACCCTCGCATCTGGCCGACTTTGCGCTTCTGGGTGCACTCTATGCCGAACACGTGCTGGGCATCGCAAACCCCAGTGTCGCTCTGCTCTCCAACGGCGAAGAAGACACCAAGGGCAATGAGCTGGTCAAGAAATCGCGGCCACTTTTACAAGACCTCCCCATCAATTTTGTCGGTAACATCGAGAGCAGCCATCTTTTTGAGGGCGGCGTGGATGTGATTGTGGCAGACGGATTCGAGGGCAATATCTTGCTCAAGGCCGCCGAGGGCATGGGTAAGCTTGCCATCGTCCATGTGCAGCGCACCCTCGCCGAGGCCCAGACCGATGGCGAGCGAGCCGTGCTCAAGTCCGCTCTAAAAAAGCTCATTGCGGCGGGAGACTACGCGGAGTACGGCGGAGCGCCGCTCCTGGGAGTCAATGGACTCTCCCTCATCGCCCATGGACGATCCAACGCTCGTGCAATCTTCAGCGGGCTACGACTGGCGACTCAAGCGGTGCGCTCCGGCTATGTAAATGCGGTAAAATCCGCCCTAGAAGGAATGCCCCAAAAATGAGGACGCTGCGGCGGGCCACGATTGCCGGTATCGGAAAATATACTCCTGAGCGAGTACTGACTAATGACGAGCTCTCGAAACTAGTTGATACTAATGACGAATGGATTGTCCAGCGCACGGGAATCCGAGAGCGGCGTATTGCGGCGGCAAATGAAGCAACCTCGGATATGGCAACAAAGGCCGCACAGGAAGCACTGGATCGTGCAGGAATTACAGCCGCCCAGCTCGATGTAATCGTGGTTGCCACGTGCACCCCAGACTTTAACAACTTCCCCGCAACCGCTATGCTCGTCCAGAATGCACTGGGTGCTCCACGAACCACCGCTTTTGATATCTCGGTGGCCTGCGCGGGCTTCGCACACGGCCTAGATGTCGGAGCGCAGTTCGTCGAGACAGGACGCGCCAAAAATGTCCTGGTGATAGGAGCGGAGAAGATGTCGAGTGTCGTCAACTGGGAAGACAGAAGCACTTGTATTCTTTTTGGGGATGCCGCCGGAGCTGTGCTTCTCCAGCCCAGTGACGATGAGAGTGGCTTGCTTGCCTCCGATCTAGGAGCCGATGGCAGCGGTGCGTGCTTACTCAATCTTCCCGCAGGGGGCAGCCGCCACCCCATGACACCCGAGCTGCTAGCGGGCAAAGAGAACACGGCGCACATGGATGGTAAAGCAGTCTTTAAGTTCGGCGTCAAAGTGATGGGGGAAACAGCACTCAAGGCACTCAACCGAGCGGGAATGACCGAGAACGATGTGGACATGCTGGTTCCGCATCAGGCCAATATTCGTATCATTCAAGCGGCCGCCGAGAGGATGGGCCTGGTGGAGAGCGACGGCTCACTAAGCCATAAAGTGGCCGTTAATATAGACCGCTACGGCAACACCAGCGCCGCCTCCGTGCCCCTTGCCCTCTACGAAGCGTGGCAGGATGGCAGGGTTGTCGAGGGTAATATTGTTGTTACCATCGGCTTTGGTGCCGGGCTCGCCTGGGGAGCAAATGTCATTCGATGGGGTAAGCTCAAGCCATGAAGCTTGCGTTTGTCTTCCCGGGCCAGGGTTCCCAGGCAGTGGGCATGGGCCGTGAGCTCTTTCAGAGCTCCGATGCCGCCCGTGCCGCTTTCGAGATCGTGGACGATGCCTGTGGGGAGGCGATCTCTAAGCTCTGTTTTGAAGGACCCGAGGCCACTCTCCGGGAGACCAAAAACACACAGCCTTGTCTGTTTGCAACTAGTGTGGCTGTGCTGGCGGCCTGCCGTGAAGCGGGCCTAGTTCCCTCGGTCGTTGCTGGTCACTCAGTCGGTGAGTACGCGGCGCTGGTTGCCGCCGAGGCTTTTGATGTGGCAACGGGCGCAAAACTTGTGCAGCAGCGTGCGCTTGCGATGGCGGAGGCGGCGCGTCTGCATCCCGGCTCCATGGCCGCTGTTCTGGGGCTGGATGCCCGGGTCGTAAAAGAAATCTGTGATTCCCTAAATAGCGAGGGACATATTGTCGTGCCCGCCAACGACAACTGCCCCGGACAAGTGGTCATCTCCGGCGAGGCAATGTCTATTGCAGCAGCGGCGATTGTCTTGAAAGAGCAGGGAGCTAAGCGCGTCTTGCCACTGGAGGTCTCGGGGGCATTTCACTCGCCCCTGATGGAGTTTGCTGCCACCGTGCTGCGGCCCGTGATCGCCAACTTCCCTATCGCGGATCCAAAGCTCCTGGTCGTTGCCAATGTCACTGCGGACTACGAAACGACGGCAGAGGAAGTGAAGGCCAATCTGGGCGCACAAGTCGCCGGGCCGGTGCGCTGGACCGAGACAATCCAGCGACTCTGGGGAGACGGCTACACACATTTTGTGGAGTGTGGCAATGGCAAAGTTTTGGCGGGGCTGATCAAGCGCATCGCGCCTGAGGCGGTGGTCTTTTCGGTGGGCGACCCCACAAGCCTTGCCGTGGTGAGTGAGGGACTAAGACAATGAGCCTCGCAGGGAAAATAGCGATTGTCACGGGTGCTGGGCGTGGTGGCCGTGGGATCGGGCGTGGGATCGCACTGGCACTGGCCCGCGCGGGAGCCCATATCGTCATCACCGCACGCACCAGTATCGCCGACGCCGAGGCCGTTGCGGAGGCCGTCCGTGAGGTGGGCTGCACAGCGCTGGCGATTCCATGCGATGTCAGCGAAGCTGCTTCGGTGGAGAGCCTCTTTGCCACGGTGAAAGAGCAGCTCGGGCGGGTGGATATTCTGGTTAATAATGCGGGAATTACCCGTGATACCCTACTGCTGCGCATGAGCGAGGAAGACTGGGACGGCGTGCTGGATGCGAACCTCAAGGGGACGTTTCTGTGCACCCGTGCCGCCGCCAAAATCATGATCAAGCAAAAATTTGGGCGTATCATCAATATTACTTCGGTCAATGGGCAGGTAGGAAGCCCGGGGCAGGCGAATTATTCCGCATCGAAAGCGGGTATGATCGGATTCACCAAGAGCGTGGCGCGCGAGCTGGCCTCACGCAACATCACGGTGAACGCTGTCGCACCGGGCTTTATAGATACCCAGATGACCGATTTCGTCTCGGGCGACTCGCGAGAGAAGCTTTTAGAGAAAATCCCGCTGGGCCGGTTCGGGTCAGTAGAGGACGTGGGCGCAGCAGTGGCGTTTCTGGCGTCGGATGCAGCGTCGTATATCACGGGGCAAACACTCACAGTGGATGGTGGATTGACTGTCTAGAGCCCCAAGCTTTATATTTTAGGAGCATAAGGAAATGTCTACGTTTGAGCGTGTGAAGAAGGTTGTTGTGGAGCAGTTGGAAGTTGACGAGAAAGAAGTCACTCCGGAAGCCTCGTTTGTGGATGATCTGGGGGCCGACTCCCTAGACGTTGTGGAGCTCGTTATGGGCCTCGAAGAGGAGTTCGACATCGAGATCCCGGATGAGTCCGCTGAGAAAATCACCAATGTCCAGCAGGCGATTGACTACATCGAAGAGAAAACCAAGGGTTAATTACCCAGTAAAGCGGCGGTATGGGACGAAGGTCCTATGCCGCCGTTTGTTTTTTATGGTATCCAAATCAACGTGAATAAGCGCATTGTCGTAACGGGAATCGGAGCGGTCACGCCACTGGGCATTGGGAAAGATGCTTACTGGAAAAACCTGACTGCGGGTGTCTGTGGAGTCGGGCCGATCACGCTCTTTGATTCAGAGCGCTTCGATGTCAAGATCGCCGCCGAGGTGAAAGGCTTTGACCCCACTGCCTACATGGATCGCAAAGAGGCCAAGCGGATGGATCGCTTTGTCCAGTTCGCCGTCGCCGCCTCGCTGCTGGCGCTGGAAGACGCGGGCTTGAGCGTCACCGAGCAAAACGCCGAGCGCGTGGGCGTGGTGATTGGCTCAGGTATCGGTGGCTTGCAGACTTTAGAAGACCAGGTGCGGATCTTAGTGGAGAAAGGCCCTGGCCGCGTCTCGCCGTTTCTGGTGCCGATGATGATTGGAAACATGGCCTCGGGGCACGTTTCGATCCTCACGGGTGCAAAAGGCCCCAACTCCTGTACCACAACCGCCTGTGCGTCCAGTGCCCATGCCCTGGGAGATAGCCTGGAGATTCTCCGACGGGGCGCTGCTGATGTGATGATCTCCGGTGGCGCGGAGGCAGGCGTCGTGCCAGTCTCCATCGCGGGCTTCTCCAATATGAAGGCTATGGCCTCGAACTTCAACGACAATCCCACAGCGGCATCGCGGCCCTTTGATGCGAATCGGTCGGGCTTTGTGATCGGTGAGGGCGCGGGGATTCTGATTCTGGAGACTCTTGAGCATGCTGAGGCGCGCGGAGCCCATATCTACGCCGAGCTCGCGGGCTACGGCATGACCGCGGATGCGTATCACATGAGCTCTCCCCCGCCCGATGGCAACGGAGTCGCGCGTGCCTTGAGCTACGCACTGAAAAACGCCGGGCTTGAGCCCGAGCAAGTGCAGCATGTCAATGCCCACGCCACTTCAACACCCCTGGGGGATAAAGCGGAAGTCGCGGCGCTCCGCTCCGTGTTTGGGGATCACTTTGATAGTCTCGCCGTCTGTGCCACAAAGTCCATGACCGGGCACTTACTGGGCGGCGCAGGGGGAATCGAAGCCGCAGCCACTGTTCTCTCGATAGCCGAGGGCCTTGTGCCCCCAACCATCAACTACGAAACCCCGGACCCCGACTGCGTTGTGGACTGCGTCCCCGATGTCGCTCGCAAGATGAACGTGGACGTTGCGGTCTGTAACAACTTCGGCTTTGGCGGCCATAATGCCGTCTTAGTGTTTAAGAAAGCCTGAATTTCTAAAGCTCGCCCCGGTAAACCGGGGCGTCTTTCTACTTTGTCGTTTTGGCGGCGTTGATCTCTTTGGTGAACGTTGCCGCATCGTGCTTGCCCGCCATTGCCTTGACGAGCTTACCCGACGTGCTGAACAGATACGTCCGTGGAATCGGGGACGCGGGCGGGGCCTTGGGTTCTAGCCACTTCAGAAAGGCGGCAATATCCGTGTTGGCCTTGTTAAAGAATGCATTTGCCGTCGCCCCCTGAGTCGCCAGGAACTTTGCAGACTTTGTCGCGGCGTCTTGCGGCGAGTCGCAGGCAATTGTGATCAGAGTCGCCCCCGAAGCCTTCACAGCGGCAACGAGATCTGGGAACTCCTGCTTGCACGGAACACACCACGAGGCCCAAAAATTGACGACTACCACCTTGCCTTTGTTTTTTGCAACAACAGCTTTCAGAATCATGGGATCAATCGGAGCGGGTCCGGGCATTAGGGCTTAGCCTCCTGTAGTTTCTTAAGCATCGCCAGCGCATTAGCTCCAGCATTCTGTACTTTGGTGGGGGAGTCTACTGCAATAATTTTCCCCTTGGGATCGATGTAAAAAGTCACGCGTTTTGCCATACCATTGGCAAGTTTAACTCCGTAAGCCTCAGCCACTTTCGCGCCAACATCTGAGAGAAGTATGTGGCTCAGCGCATCACGCTCACAAAACTTCTTCTTGCTGGTAGTGTCTTGCGTCGAGAGGGTGTAGGCCACCGCATTCAACTTTGCAAATTCGTCCTTACTCGCCGAGTAAGACTTGTTCTGAATCGTTCAGCCACCGGTCATGTCGGCGGGATAGAACGCCAACACGACCCACTTCTTTGCCTTTTTAGCATCTTTGAGCGCGACCGACTTATCGTTCTGGTCGGGTAGCGTGAAATCAGGGGCTTTCTTGCCGACAAGCTCCAGAGCGGGATCGGCAGGCTTAGCGGCCACAGGGGGCTGTGGATCGCCTTGTACCACGGGTTTGACAGAGATTTCCTGGGTTAGCAGGAGAATCGGAATTAAGAAAAGCATTCGCTGGGTTCCTCCAGGGATATTTTATCGTGTCTAGGGATATTTTATCGTGTCTGCTGATAAGTGCGAGCAAGCTGACGCAGCAGCTCACGGAATGTCTCGCGCTGGGCATTGTCATCAGGCAGGACAGCGTTACGACGGTCAACAGCCTGATTGGTCTGGGTGACGATATCAGTAAGAAAAGAGATGTACTCCGTGAGCTCCTGGATATAGGCCGGCAAGAAATAAACACAAAGCGTGTCTCCCCGAAAGACAACCGGGGGCCGTGCCGCTCGGGGTGCCATTTTATAGATCCCCTCAAACTCGGCGGCCCACTCAGCCCCAGGGTCGCGTGAGAGGCGTACATAGAAACCATAAGTTCCCGGGAAAGCATCGCTGACTTCAAGGGTTTCTGGATCCACCCCGACAATCTGCGCCGTCAAAATTCGGTCAGGCATGGGAATATAATACCCCTGGCAGAAAGAGTTACTCACAAATTCTCTCCTGGCACACTTTCTGCAAGCTTCTACTTTTTTTTTCTGAGAGGGGTCAAATCCGATAAATCAGGGTATACTGATTACGCATGGGAGTGACCATCACAAAAATCACTCTCACGAATGATTTTCCTACAGAGGTACTAGTCTCCCTCTGGAGTCTATTTTGAAAGATCCCTTCGATCGGGAGATTGGTTTCAGGAGCAAAGCATGAAGTTAAAGAATCGCTTTATTCGTATAGCAGCAGCGTTTGCAATTGTTGGGATAGTGGCATTGCAAATCCCAGCACGCCCTTCCGTTAGTCTAGCTGCGGATGGTTACAGGGATACCGGTGGTGGCCTTCTGACTTTTAAGAATGCTCCGACTGCTGTCGCAGCGGGTGTTGCCATAGTAGCCCTCGGCAGGAGTGTCGGTAGTGTAGGTGGTACAGTTAAAACGGGCGTTGGACAGCAGAACATTGCTGACATAACGCGAGATACTGATATATTTTCAGATATTGCGTCAATCCTCACAAACTCTGGTTTAACAGAGAATTACCGTAACAGTCAGCTTACAGTGATATGGCCGACAAATGACGCTCTGAAGGCAGCGCTTGGTGAGACAGGACTCAACAATCTTAAGGATCCCGCCAACACTTTGGCAGCCGCGACTTTCATTAAGTCCCTCACTGTGAGTGGTACAGTTGACCTAGGTGCGGCTTTCGCTAGCGGGCAAGTCTTATTGGATGGTAACGGTAACGCGGTCACATTGGTACAGGATCCTGCTAGTAAAGCGGTCAAATACAACACTGCCGAGATTGTGAAAACTTTTGTCGCAAGCAATGGCAAGATTCTGCAAGTCAACAAGATGCCCGTCTCTAATGATCTCTAATGAGTAGAAGGGTTTAGTACCCTCCTTTCAAACGAGGACAAAAAGTCTAACTCTTTGCCCTGATGGAAAAACCGGTGATGTAAAAATTACCGGTTTTTTATTTTATGGCCTGAAATTTGCATTATCTTTTTCCGAAGATGCACAGTGGGAGTTGAATGCTCCTCCAGTCTTTTCGGGAGAAGGAAATGAAGTATCAAAAACGGGCTCTTCGTGTTGCAGCAGCCCTTACCCTCACCGGGTTCGTTGCCAGCCAGATTCCTATGCGTGGCCAGACGGCCCTCGGCTCGGTTCGCCCCCCGAGTTCCGTACAGCCTGCCGATGGGTACCTCACCGGCAATACTGATAATAGTGGCTCTTTTCTGGGGATCAGAGGGCTAACCAACCGCAATGCAATTACGGGAATTGCTCTGGGATTGCTCGGCTTCGGGGCCTACTCCACGATCCTCGATTCTCGCGCAATCGGCGCCGTGGGTGCCGCAGCCGGTGCGGGAACAGGAAACAACTTAAATAGTACCCTCCTCGCAGGCGCTGGCAACAAACCCATCTACGATGTGCTCAAGAGCATGCCAGGTGATTTTGTGGAAACAGTCAAACTTGTTGACGATGCAGAGCTGGTCACAGAGCTCCGGGAAGGTGGCCCCTACACATTTCTGGCTCCAACAAACTCTTGCTTAACACTCGATAGTGCTGCGCTTACCAAACTCCATGCTCCTGAAAACAAAACATCCCTGATTAGTCTGATTAAACGCCACACAGTCAAGGGACGCTATAAGATAAGCGATCTTCTAGAGATGAAAGACGGCGCAACTGTCGAGAACTTGCTAGGAGACAAGCTGACGATTAGCAATAAAAATGGCACTCTTATGATCAGTAATACCCTGGTTGCCCAAAACGATATCGCGGCCAGCAATGGTTGGATCCACCCTATTGAGGCACCAATAGAAGAACTGTAAAATATAAACACGCGCTTAGCAAGAGCTTCTTCTCACCGGTTCAAAGGCGAGAAGAAGCTCTTTTCATTTTTGAAGCTCGCGACGGGAAGAACTACTTCGGCTCTCGCCACATAAATTTCGGGGCTTTTGTGGGTTCATAGCCCGCCAAGTGCCCCGTGAGCCGTGTTGTAGGCTTCGTGTACTTCAGCTCCGTCTCCCCAAAGACCTCACGGCAGAGGCTGGCTAGCCCCGGATCGTACTCGATCAGCTCAACACGAGTATTGACATGGTTATGATCGCGGTCGGGCTCACGGTTATTATCAAACCAGGACTGCACCCCTTCCGCAAAATACTCGTGGTGGTTGGTCGCGGCGTACTTGCCTTTCCAGAGGCCCGCTGCCATGGCTTTATCGTAGCTCGCCTTCACCCGTTTATCAAAAGTCTTGTCCACGCGCACCATGCCACGCAGATGGATGTTGTGGGCGAACTCGTGAATCAGAATATTCTCGCTAGCATATGGATCGCCGGGGTAGCCCAGTAAGTTCTCCTCGGCGCAAGAACAAAAAGGATCCGTCTCGCTTCCTCCCAGACCACGTGCCCGCCGATCCCAGTAGTCCTTGGGTGTGAGCCAGGTAAACTCCGGCTGATCCGTCGTGAACTCGTTGTAGGCTAAGATACACATCCGAGAGCCACTTGCGATCATGGCGTCGCGCACATCCGGGCGACGGGCGAGCAACAGATTCACCAGGTACGCTGCTTCTTTCAGCGCGTAGTCGCTCACTCCCTCCGATGCAACAATAGGGTAGCCGTTGGCACTAATAAATTTCTTGTAGAACGGCGGAATCTTCAGTGCCACGGGAGGCGCTGTCACGGAGCTAGTTGCGGCGACGGAGCTACTTTTTGCGATGGGCCACTCCGCGAGATCCGTCCGCTCGCTCTTGAAGAGCCCCGCCGCACGATTTACCAGATCAGAGTGCCCGGTAGCGATATTATTTTCTTCGCCAGGATCGCGCTGAAGATCATAGAGTTCGATAGCTGCCTCCAGGCTCTTTTTACGGATGGCTTTCCAGCGCTGGTCCATCAGTATGGCCTGTGAAAAGCCGCTCTCGTGGAACTCCCAGTAGAGCGTTGCATGTCGTTTCTGCGCCCCTGGCATGCCTAGCAGTGTCGGCAGAAGGCTCAGTCCATCGGTTTTAGGCGGTGGCGCGGCACGGGTGAGCTCGGCCAGTGTGGGGAAGATATCGGCGAAGTAACCCACATGTTCACTGGTCTTACCTTGCGCGATTTTGCCCGGCCAGCGCGCCAGGGTGGGGACTCGAATCCCCCCCTCATAGAGATCGCGCTTGAGACCCCGTAGCGGCCCGTTGGCATCAAAGAGCTCAGGGTCATTTGCCCCCTCTTTGTGGTGCCCATTGTCGCTGGTAAAGATCACAAGGGTGTTGCTGTCTATCTTTAATCGCTTGAGCAAGGAAAAAAGCCGCCCCATGTCCGAATCGAGGCGGGCAATTATCGCCGCGTGGGCCTTGTCAGGCGCGGGCCACGGCTTGCTGGCAAACGCACCTAGCTCGGGAACTTCCTGCCCGTTGCCAGTTCCTTTTGTCCCCTCGTTGTTGGCATGCGGTGTGATGAGCGACCAGTAGAGAAAGAACGGCTGCTTATGGTTTCTCTCCACCCACTTCAGCGCCTCGTCGGCCATGAGATCCGGGGCAAAATCGCGTTTCTCCCCTGCCCAACCCGAGCCATTTTTCCACGATGCCTCGGGGCACTCGGGGTGCTTGGTATTGCGAAGCACAACCCGCTTCTCGCCACGTAGCAGAAACGGAGGATAGGGATTATGTGCGTGTGTCTGGTTTAAATAGCCATAGAAATAATCAAAGCCTTTGTTGGTAGGAACCCCCTCCTCGCCCTCGTTAGCGAGCCCCCATTTACCAATCAGCGCGGTTGCGTAACCGACGGACTTCAGTGCCTCCGCGACTGTTGGGTCACTCTTTCGAATCATCTGCGCTGCGGGATTGTTGGGCCCCGCGTTGCCGCGCACACGGGTGTGACCCGTGTGCAGACCCGTCATCAAAACCGAGCGCGACGGTGCACAGACCGGAGCTCCCGCATAGAACTGCGTTAGCTTCATGCCCTCCGCAGCCATTTTATCCAGGTGTGGCGTCGGAATGAGCTTCTGCCCAAAGCAACCGAGCTCACCGTAGCCCAAGTCATCGGCAAGAACAAAGATAATATTGGGTTTCACTTTTTCTCCAGTTCGATCACCACGGACGTAATCGTGCCGCCAAATGTCTCTGTATTTTTGTAGGGCAGCACTTTCCCTCCTGCATCGGTTCCAACGTCCAGGCCATCTACGGGAACGATGCTCATCGGGCCGTTTCCCGCGGCCTCGCCAACCAGCTTACCATCGAGTTGTAGGCTCAGTTTGCCTTTCGCATCCACGTGCGCGACGGCCACATGCGCCCCGGTAACCGCTTCCATGGTCGCGGCTCGTGCCAGACCTGTTTTAGTGCGGAAGGCAAAGACGAGCTTGCCATCTTCGAGCAGGAGCGCGTAGCCTTGCGATGCTCCCCCCTGAGCGATCAGCACCCCATCGGTTGCCTTTTTCGTGTCGAAGCCTACTGTGATCGTAAACGCCCGGTTCGCAATAGCAGGCGCATCGGCCTTGTCCAGGTGGTCGCCCGCCTTCAGAGTGAAGCGTGTCTTGGTCGAAGCCTTCTCTTCCGGTGCTTTCTTACCGCGCCAGCCGCCGAGCGGGAGCACATTGGCGCGTGCCGCCCAGGTGTCCCATTTTGCCGCGAGTGTGGCGACTTTTGCTGGGTCTTTGGTCGCCAGATTTTTCAGCTCGCTACGGTCCGTCTCGATATCATAGAGCTCCCAAGGCTGATTCTCTTTGGCGACCAGTTTCCAGCGACCTTCACGCACCGCGCGATTGCCCTCATGCTCCCAGAAGAGGGGCTGCGGGCGTGCGAGCGACTTGCCAGCAAACGCAGGGCGCAGGCTAACCCCCTCCTTGGGCTTAATCTTCCCACTCGGGTAGTTTGCACCGCCCACATCTACCACCGTCGCCATGATATCTACCAAGTGCCCCGGCTGCGACTCCCAAGCGCCGTTGCGATTTGCAGGAATGCCTTTTGGCCAGTGTGCGATGAGCGGGGTCGAGATCCCTCCCTCGTGGGTGTAGTGCTTGTACTCCCGAAACGGAGTGTTCTGGAGCCATGCCCAGGACTGCCCCGAAAACCAGTTCGAG
>JANNDD010000576.1:0-4899 GCA_031387365.1 Armatimonas sp.
CGCTTCAACACCGACGAAACGCGGGTCGCAGCGGGTGGTGCAGAGGCAAGCGTGCGCTGCTACTCCGTTAAAGACGGCGAGCGCCTCTGGAGCATGAGTGTGCATGCGGACTGGGTGACCTCGGTGGCGTTTAGCGGCGATAGCAAGTTCGTGGCCTCGGCGAGCAGGGATCACACCGTCAAAGTCTACGAGGCCGACGGGACGCTCTACACAACCTACAGTGGGCATAACCGGCAGATTGGGCAGTACAAAGGCCAAGCGCCAGTCTATGGAGTGAGCTTTGTGGGCGACACGGCACTCTCGGTAGGCGGGAGCAAGTGGGTGCAGCAGTGGGAGCCCGAAAAAGCTAAGGCCGAGTCCGGTGATGCGGGCGACATGGAGGAACGCTTTTTTAAGCAAGGCCACGCGCGATTTTTAGCCCATAACTGCCAGAAAGAGCTCTACCAGCTTTGCCTAAAAGGTGATCAAGTCTTCACGCTCGCCAGCGATGGCATTGTAAAGCAGCTCGATCTCACCACCCAGCGCGAGGTACGCAGCTTCGGCCAGAGTGGGGACTTCACGTTCTGCCTAGACGCAGACCTGACCGCGCAGAAAATCGCGGTGGGCAGCTTCGACGGTACCGTACGGATTTTCGAGATTGCGACAGGGCAGCAGAAACAGGCATTTTCTGCCCGGCCTCTGTCAAACCTCGCGCAGCGCCGCTAAAAAACTCTGTACCACGGGCTTCCAATCAAAGCGCGTGTCGTAGAGCCGCTTGCCACCCGCCCCAATACGCTGGCGCAGCTCGGGGTCACGAATTAGTTTCAGAGTCTGCGTCGCAAAAGCCGCATCGTCCCCGACGGGCGCAAGTAGGAGCGCCTCGCCGTTTGCCTCACGAAAAAGAGTATCCGTATTAATTCCATCGGTTCCCACCGTCGCGATTCCGTGCTGAAGACTGGTCATCAGCGAGGTTCTTCGCGTGGAGACTCCGTCGGTAAAGGCAGCAAGATAGACATCCATTGCCGAAAAACGCCGGGAGACTTCCTCAGCGGGAAGCGGTCCGTCAGAGCAAATTGGTTCTAGCTCTCCCATAGCCTCCCTTACTGCCACACCATCGGGTCCAATATAGAGTAAGCGGGCATCTACCCCATTTTGCCGCGCGTCGTGAAGGGTCGAAGCCACTAGGGGAAGCAGACGGGAAATATGTGCGGTTCCGAAAAAACCCACGGCCACAGTCTCTTCAGGAATCGCGAGGCGCTGGCGAGCTTCGACGCGCTCAATCGCAACATGTGGCATTGTTGAAGCAACCGGTAGGTGGTGAACCGGGATTTTTTTGAACCAGCCACGCGCGTGATCTGCCCAAGTCTGGATCGAGACGAAGAACAGATCCGCCGTGTTGCCCAGACTCCAGTACTGCGGCACCTGCCAGGTTGCCATAACCGTGAAGCGCCAGTTTACCCAACGAGGGACAAAGTTCTCATGAGTCATCACCGCCAAGCGTGTCTTCGGGCAGCGGCGCTTTAGCTCACGCAGAGTCGGGACAAGCTGGGGTGCGTAGCCACGCTTGCCATACATAAATGGATTGTACTGAAGCAAGACCCAGTCGGGCTGTCGAGCAACAATGGGCTCAAGAATCGCCCGGATACCATCGGGAGTGTCCACAGAGAAGCACGGCAGAACCGGCACAGTGGCAATCGGATCGTAGGTGAGGCCGGTGGGAACGAGTAAACGCACCTCTGCGGAGTGCGCCAGCTCCTCACAAAACAGAGCCGTGTAGTGCCCGATGGCATCGAACTGAGGCGGCAGGGAAGTATTGATTATATCTATCGTCATACGGTTCGGGTCAGGGACAGGCGTGCGAGCAGCTCCGCAGTTGCAGGGCCGTGCGGGATCAGGCCGCCGCCACGCAGAGTGCGCTCTGTGTGTAGGAGAGCCGTTTTTTCCTCGGGCGCGAGTGGGGTCAGCAGGTAGGCCAGAGGATCGCCCGCCTCCTTGCGCCAGAGCCCATGGCAGAGTTTCACCAGTGGCTCAGGGGCACTGCTAAGAACATCGCTGAGACGTCCCCGCGTTTCCAGGAGGCGGTGGAGCGGCAGACCAGAGCGCAGTAGGCTGGCGTGGGCGTGCACATCTCCACTCTCACTCAGCGGGGCGTAGACAGCGCGGCAGCGTGCCTGGAGGAGCCGAGGGTTCCGGTGGTAGGCCGCGACCAGATCACGGCCAGAGCCCGTCACGACAAGGGTTATTTTCTCGCGGTTGGTCTCTAGCTCCGAGAGTAAGAAGCTCACACCCTGCTGCGTCTCGACCGGCTGATCCAGTGCGCGATCGGCCTCAGTGCGTAGCTTGCTCTGAAGCCCACTGAGCGCCAGAACGCTGCGCCCCGTGAGATAATTGAGCTGGTGCACCGTACGAAACCCCGCCGAACCGACTGCCGTGTCGAGAATCACGCCCCGTAGCTCAAGCTCCGGCTGGGCATAAAGGCAGGCAAGCTCCAGCGCATCGGCGAGCTCGTCAGTGCCGTCTGTGCAGTAGATAACGGGAAGGCGCTTACCGGAAAGTTGCTTAAAGCCAGGCAGGTTCGGCCCCACCAGCTCTGCCGCTGATTTGATTGAGGTGCCCAGTAGCCCGCGCCTTGAAACTGCTTCTTGACTCATATTTCTGCCCCTCTACTATACCGCAGCCGATCCAACACTACCGCCAAAATAATCACCCCGCCGGTGAGCAAGCGCTTGAGGGGCTCCTGAACACCAAGCTGTGCCAGGCCATTGCCTAGAGTCGCCAGCACTAACACCCCCAAAAATGTCCCAAGCACGGAGCCGCGCCCGCCTGTCAGGCTGGTTCCTCCTATCACGACGGCGGCAATCGCGGAGAGTTCCATCCCGACCCCAGCGTTAGGGTCTGCGCTGGAGAGCCGCGCCGCATTAAAGAGCCCCCCGAGCCCCGCCAGCCCCCCAGCGATGGCAAAGACCGTGATCTTCAGCCGCGCCACCGGGATGCCTGAGAGATAGGCAGTTTGTTCGCTTCCGCCAATCGCATAGAGATTTCGCCCGAAGACGGTCCGAGAAAGAACTCCCTGCGCCAGCACCACAGCGGAAATCGCCCACCAAAACGGCGGGGTGAGACCTAGCATCCCGCCTTCGGTGAGCTTCTCGACCGGGCCGCCCAGGTACTGCGTGCGCGAGTCGGTGAGCAGATAGGTCGCTCCACGTGCCGCCTCTAGCATGCCCAGGGTCACAATAAACGACGGTAAACGAGGCCGAACGGTGACAAACCCATTGAGAAATCCTGCGATAAGCCCCGCGGAAACCCCAAGCAGCGCGGCGAGAGGTAAGGAAAGCTGCCAGCGGAGCAGCGCGAGCCCGAGAACTGCGCTGGCGAGGCCCAGGATACTACCAACGGAGAGATCAATGCCGCCGATCAGGATCACAAAGGTCATCCCGACAGCGACCAGTGCCGCCTCAGGGAGCTGATTGGCGACGGTGAGAAACGTCGTCGGAGTGAGAAAGGTTGGGGAGCGCCAGGCAAAGAAACCGATGAGAAGCACCAGCGCCGCCAAAAGACCGCCCAGATGAACGTGGGCAGCTCCGCGGCGCGGTTGGCGTTTCGCCACAAAGTCGCTCCACGACATGCTACTTGAGCGTTTCGGTGGTGACGAGATCTACGGGCGTCTCTTTATCTACCGGGGTGGCTTTCTTGGCGAGCATTTCAAGGGCGTAGTCAATCCCAAACGCCGCGAGCTGGTCGCCGTGCTGATCTACGGTGCACAAAACGCTGCCGGATTTGATGAGCGCTTGGATGGCTCCTATGTTATCGAAACCGACAATCAGCACCTGGCCCGTCTTGCCCGCGGCTTTCACGGCGGCGACGGCCCCTAGGGCCATCGAATCGTTGGCACAGAGTAGGGCTTTGATATCCGGGTGCGCCGTGAGCATCGCGGCGGCGATCTTACTGGCCTGGTCGGTCTCCCAGTTGGCAGATTGGCTGTCGGCGATGACAAGCCCCGCTTGCTTTATCGCATCCTCGAAGCCCGCCTTGCGCTGCTGTGCATTAAAGGCCGTGGGAGCCCCTTCGAGAATCGCCACTTTATCGCCCGCCTTGAGCTTGGTGGCGAGATAGTCCCCAGCCAGCTTCGCGCCCTTTCGGTTATCGGGGCCAACAAAGGGTACCGTCAGCTTCTTCTCTGTCATGACAGCGGCATCGAAGCGATTATCAATATTCACGACTACAATTCCGGCGGTGGCAGCTTTCTGGCAGATAGAGACAAGCGCTTTTGAGTCCGCAGGGGCAACCACAATCGCGGCGACTTTCTGCCCGATCATCTGCTCAATAAGCTGCTGTTGCTTAGCGATATCTTGCTCATCTTTGATGCCATTTGAGATTAATTTATATTTATCCTCATTGATTTGCTCATGCTTCTTCGCACCTTCCTCCATGGTCTTAAAGAACTCATTGGCCAGTGATTTCATCACCAGGGCGATCTGTGGCCGACGGGCACCTGCTTTGACAATAGCAGTGTCGGTCATAGGGTCAGACGTTGGCGAGGTGGCATTTTGCGCTGTCTGCGTACAGCCTGCAACAAGCAGCAGTGCGGCTGCCAAAAAAGAAAAGCGTCTCATGCCCACAGGTTCGCCGTGGCCAAGTTACTTCCCTCCTACGGGAGTGCCCTGCCAAGGGAAGACACCTATGAGAAGTGCTCCCAAAAGAAGCGCCAGCGAGACCAGGGTGGCCCAGCGCAGGGTGAAGCGCTGATGATCGCCCAGCTCCACGCGTGCCAGCCCAACCAGCAAGTAGGTCGAGGGGACGAGCGGGCTGAGGAGGTGAACGGGCTGCCCCACCAGCGAGGCGCGTGCGATCTCAACAGGGGTGATACCGTAGTGCCCTGCCGCCTCCGCGAGCACGGGGAGCATGCCAAAATAGAAAGCG
>JANNDD010000605.1:0-2824 GCA_031387365.1 Armatimonas sp.
GTCTTTGCGGCCCACCAGGGCATTGTGTTTAAGACCATTGGGGATGCGTTTTGTGTGCGGTTTCCGCAAGTGCAGGAAGCACTCGCGGCAGCAGGGGCGGCGCAGCGGAGCCTGCAAGGCTTACAAGTCGAAGGGCAGCCCGTGCTGGTGCGGATGTCGGTTCACGTCGGGCTTGCCGAGGAGCGCAATGGGGACTACTTTGGCCCCGCCCTCAACCGTGTCGCGCGTCAGCTCGGGGTGGGCTATGGGGGACAGGTACTCGTCTCCCAGGCGCTCCAGCTGATGGGAGGGGCGCTCTTGCCCCCAGGAGCCAGCCTTCGTAGCCTCGGCGAGCACCGCCTGAGGGATCTGGAGCAAGCGGAGGTGATCTATCAGCTCTGCCAGCCTGACTTGCCAGAACTCTTCCCCCCACTTCGCTCACTCACTACCATTCCGAACAACTTACCCACACAGCTATCGGCTTTTGTGGGGCGTGAGAGCGCACTAGAGGAAGTGAAGGCGCTCCTCAAGCACCACCGCCTGGTAACTCTGACCGGCTCGGGAGGCGTGGGGAAAACACGACTGGCCTTGGAAGCGACCGCGGAAATACTTGGGACGCTGAGCGATGGAGCATTCTTTCTGGACCTCGCCGTACTCTCAGACCCGAATCTGCTCGGCCAAATCGTGGGGACGACCCTCGGGCTTGTCAAACGTCCCACGATGAGTGACGAGGCGCTGCTGATAGAGCACCTGCGGCCTCGTGAGCTATTGCTTCTGTGGGACAATGTCGAGCATCTTCTGGATTGCAGTGCGGAGCTGATTGACGTCTTGCTAAAAGCCTGCCCACGACTCACGATTCTAACCACAAGCCGCGAGCCGCTCGGGCTTCCTGGTGAGGTTGTTTGGCGCGTTCCCTCCTTTGACTCCGAAGAATCTATCCGCCTTTTTGTTGATCGTGCGTCACTCCATCAGAGTGGTTTCGTTGCGACACCCGAATCAGAGGGCAGTATTGCTCGTATTTGTCAGCGACTCGATGGGATTCCGCTTGCGATCGAGCTGGCGGCAGCCCGTGTGCGCGTGCTATCGCCCCAGCAGATTGAGGCGCGCCTGGAGGATGTGTTCCATTTCCTGACCGGCACCAATCGGCGGGTGCTCCCTCGTCAACAAACGCTCCGTGCCATGATTGACTGGAGCTACGAGCTGCTCAACGCCGCGGAGAAGCAGCTCCTGAGGCGCTTGAGTGTGTTTGTCGGTGGCTGGAGTCTCGAAGCTGCTGAGGTCGTCTGCTCGGATCACAACCAGGAAGCGCCGACTGTCTTCGATCTTCTGACGGCGCTTGTGGAGAAATCGCTGGTGATGGTGGAGGAGGTGGGCAGTGCGTACCGGTATCGCTTGCTGGAAGTGCTGCGGCAGTACAGCTTGGAGCGCATCACTCAGGAAGAGCCTGGACAAGACCTAAAGAAACTTTACCTAAGCCATCGGCAATGGTATCGGCAGCTTGCCCAGCATGCAGAGCCTGTACTAAATGGTCCAGAACAAGGAAAGTGGATTAGCACCTTGGAGCGGGAGCTGGATAATCTTCGGCAGGCGCAGGGAGCTCTTGGGCAGGCGCAAGGGGCTCTTGACCTGGATGCGGCGCATACGACAGCGGCACTGGTTGGCTTCTGGCGACTGCGGGGGTACTGGACAGAGGGATACCAGCGCCTACAGCGCGCCCGCGCACAGCAGACTGAGTGGCCGCTTGAGCTACAGGCGAAGCTGGTCTCGGAAGCTGCCGTGCTGGCTGCGTGTCAGGGGAACTTCACCGAGGCACATCAGCTACAGCAAGAGTGTCTCTCTCTCGCTCGTCGCCTAGGAAATCGCGTTCAAGAGGCAAAATCGCTTGTTCAACTGGGGCAGATTGCGATTTCCCAGCGAGCACTAGATCAAGCGAAGGGCTTCTTTGAGGAAGGGATTGAGCTCTATCGCGAGCTTGACGATACAAAAGGAACTGCCTGGGTTTTGAATAATCTTGGAGCTCTTGCCTTCCAACAAGGTTTTTTTGAGATTGCCCACTTGCGCTTCAATGAGAGCTTGGCACTGGAAAAGAAATTGGAAAGGCAAGAAAATATTGCTTCATGTCTTAATAATTTAGGGATAATATCTGAAATAAAGGAAAATTACAATGATGCGGTGGGTTTTTATGCAGAATCACTGGTGATTTCTAAGAAGTTAGGAATTAGGAGTACTGTGTCTGTAACTGTTTATAATATTGCATTAATTAATTTCTATGAAATGAAATATTATGAATCTGAGGTCGGGTTTTTAGAAGCTGGTAATATTGCTGACGAGATTGGTAATTTGAAGATATCGGCTTTGTGCCTAATTGGGCTAGGTATGGTCGCTATAGATCTCGGGGATTTGAATAAAGCTCGTGGCTATTTTATTGAGTGTAGCGCTTTCGTGCGGAAAAACGATCTGGATATTGTTGCTTTTTTGCTACTAGAACTCTGGGCCTGTCTTCATCAGAAAGAGGGAAGACTGGAGCGTGCTTCTCTGCTAGTGAGCGCCGCGGAGCAGCTACGTAAAGCCGTGGGGAAAGTACGTCCCCCGCGGGCACAGCGGGACTATGAAAAGCTCGTCGCGGCCCTTGAGGGAAGCAGCGCAGAGGAGGGCCCCGAGGAGTGGGCCGCACTTCTGCAGCGAGAGGAGCTGGAAGACTACAGAGTTACTGCCTCGGAGCGAGGCGGTATAATCGGACATGTCTAAATCAATGACGCGACGTGGGTTTACGACCCTGACGACGGGGCTGATTCTCGGCTCCACGACCGAGGCGTTTGCTTCTGTGCAGGCCGCCCAGCCGCCC
>JANNDD010000617.1:0-3399 GCA_031387365.1 Armatimonas sp.
CTCTTTGCGAGTGTGAGCAATGGGGCGGTGCAGGAGTGCCTCTACGAGAACGGCAAGCTGAGCGCGGGGCGCAAGCTGGAGTTTGGCGGGAAGGGTAACCCAAGACCGGGCGGGATGTGTGTCACGCGCGACGGCAAGACACTCTTTGTGGCCCTGATGGACCGTGACTGCATCGCCGAGCTGGAGCTTGAGAGTGGCAAGCTCACGCGCACTTTCCCGACTCAGAAGCTTCCGTTCACTGTAGCGCTCTCCACCGACGAGAAGACGCTGGTCGCCAGTAACTGGGGGGGGCGGCCCGTCACCGATGACGATAAGCTGGGAAACGGGGCACGTGCGGAGTCCAACGGAGCCTGGCTCGTGAGCGACCCGCGGGGCTTCACCGCCACGGGCAGCGTCAGTTTAGTGGCGCGGGAGGGCAGTGCGACAACCCACTTGCCTGTCGGCCTGCACCCGACGGCGCTTTTAATAGAGGGCAATCGCGCATTTGTCACCAACGCCGCCAGCGACAGTATCAGCGTGGTGGATCTGACGCAGAAGCGCGTCGCCGCCACTTGGCCGCTCACCTGGGGAAAGAACAAACTCCTGGGCGCGATGCCGGGGGCAGTGGTGCTTGTGCCCTCCTTGCCGTTTCCCTCCCTCCCCCAGCCCCTCCCTCCCGATAACGGGAGGGAGGGGAGCCTGAGGGGAGTTTTGTTAGTTGCGTGTGGCGGGGACAACGCCATCGCCGAGGTGGATGCGGCGACTGGAAAGGTGCTTGGCTACCGTCCGGCTGGCTACTACCCAATGGCACACGCCCATTCGCCCCCACACTCCCCCCCCCTCACCCGTTAGCGGGAGGGCGGGGGCCGGGGGGAGGGAGGGAAACTGGGGGTAGGCAAGCTCTTCGCGCTCAACACCAAGGGCAATGGCTCCGTCCGTAAAACCCTTCTGGGGCAGCCAGGCAACGCGCATGATTTCCAAGGAAGCATCTCCGTGATTGACCGTAGCACGAACCTCGCGGCGGCGACGGCCCAAGTGGCAAAGCTCAATGGCTGGGATGCGCCGCGTGTAACTCCCAAGCTCAAGGTCTTTAACGGCGCGATCCAGCATGTGCTCTACATTATCAAGGAGAACCGCACCTACGACGAAGTCTTTGGCGACATGAAAGAGGGCAACGGGGATACAAAACTCTGTGGGTTGGGTGAGGAAGTGACACCGAACCATCACGCCCTCGCACGGGCGTTCACACTCTTTGACAACGCTTACGTCAGCGGCACCAACTCCGCTGATGGGCACCAGTGGACCGATACCGCGATGGCCAATGATTACTTAGAGCACATGTACACTGGCTACCGAACCTACCCCGATGATGGCGATGACCCAATGGGCGTGGCGTCGTCGGGGACGCTCTGGGATGCAGCACTGAGGAAGAAAAAGAGCGTGCGCCTCTACGGGGAGTTCTGCGACGATGGCAGTAATATCATCACACCCAAACCCAAAGACTGGCTGGAGGTCTGGCAGGCGCGGGGGACAAGTAAGTTTACGTACCAGTCCGTGCCGCGTGTGCACAGTGTCAAGGCGCTCGCGCACCCCAACTATCTCTACTGGCCGCTGCTCCAGAGCGATCAGGTGAAGGCGGATATTTTTATCGCGGAGTACACAAAGTTCAGCAAGGCCAACCGCGTCCCGAATCTCATGGTCTTGTCCCTGCCCTCCGACCACACCGAGGGGCTCTCCGCCGAGTACCCCAAGCCCAAGAGCATGGTCGCCGACAATGACCTCGCGCTCGGGCGCATTATCGAGGCCGTGAGCAAGTCGCCGCAGTGGAAGAACACCGCAATCTTTGTGATCGAGGACGATGCCCAGGCGGGGCCTGACCACGTAGACGGGCACCGGACGGTCTTTGCCTGCTACTCGCCCTACGTGAAGCGCGGTTTCGTGGACTCGAACTTCTACACCACCGTGACCATGCTCACCACTATCGAGAAGATGCTCGGCCTAGACCCCATGAACAAGTTCGATGCCAATACACCGCCGATGGCCGCCTGCTTCACCGACACGCCGAACTTCACCACCTTTACCGCCGTTCCCAATCGCACCAAGATCGGTGAGATGAACACGCCGCGCACCGCCCTCGCGCCGAGTGAGAAAAAGTGGTACGACCTCTCGGCCTCGCTGGACTGGAGCGAGATGGACGCTGCAGATTTCAACACACTCAACCGTGTGCTCTGGCACAACCTACATGGGGAGAAACCGTATCCGGGGGCGGTTGCCTTGACCGTCGAGGGAACAAGTTCCTCTCGCTGAGGGGGCTGCGCCCCGGTCGTCCTCACGGACGGAGGGAGTTAAGGTATTCCTGCGCGGCTTCGCGCAGTGATTCGTTTTTGAAGTGCGTCAAGATGCGTCGGGCACTCCTCTCGCCGCCCGGTTGCTTCAGGCTGGCAAGCGCGAGAAGAATGGCCGTGGCAAGCTCGGCCTGCGACATGTTGGGTTCCTGATTGGGCGCAAAGAGAAGCTGCGTCCAGATACTCCCCAACGAGGGACGCAGTAAAGACGCTAGGTAGCGACGTGCCACCGGCGAGAGACGCTGAATCTCATCCTCTGTGGCCCGAGGAAGGTGACGGCGCAGCATTGTGTCACAGGCTCCCGTCAGTTTTGTGGCTTCTGGAAATAAGTCGTTTCGGCAGGCAGCACGAATCTGTAAGAGAGAACTGAGGCTACGGCGATCCATCCTCTGGGAAAGTGCATTCTGCGCATTGGTAAAAGCCTGTCGCCTTTGTTTATAGCCACGCGAGGCGTTTGCGATAGGAATCGCCACGGCACCAAAGTGTATAAATGTGAAGGGATTAGGAGGGCCATTAATCATCCCTAGGGTTATCAGTATGACCTGTGCCCCAATAAAAACGCCGAGCGCGATCCACAACGCTCGCCGGTTTTCTTGGCGTAGCTGCTCGGCGAGGGGGGCGAGATCTTCCGCTTCGTACTGACGGAGCATGGGGGCTAGGCGCTCTGCTGGAGGGCTTGCTCGCAGGCTGCTTTCAGCCCGCGCTCGCTACCAAAGGCCGCTTCCTCAATCCGGCGAAGGAGCACCTGCTGCTCGGGGGTGTAGAGGACGGGAGAGAGCAGAGTCTCGGTGGCGGCGGCCAGGATCGCGGGGCGTTTTGGCGAACTCACACGCTGGGCGGCGTAGGCGAGGCCCAGCGGGACGATGATAAAGGCCCACTGTTCATAGGGCGTGTCGCGGAACTGGATCAGCAGGAAGACAAGGCCGATCATAGCCAGTGCGCTCTCTTTGAAGCGTTTTTTATAGCCCGCCGTATCAGCTTCCAGTGCCTCGGCGAGAAACCGAAGAGGGACGGTCACATCCTCGCTTTTCTGGTGCTCGATAAACTCCGCCTTGAAGGCCTCTTGAATGGCCTT
>JANNDD010000619.1:0-6847 GCA_031387365.1 Armatimonas sp.
CAATCTGGCGCAGGTTGCCCACACAGGCACGAGCGCGAGCCGACTCACGAGCACGGATAAAGTTGGGAACTGCAATCGCGACCAGGATACCAATGATCAGGACGACGATCATAATTTCCACAAGTGTAAACGCACGACGAAGAGATTTCATAGTCTAAATGTGATCCTTTCAGAATCGAAGAGGAAAGTTTGGTGTTTTCCCCTATACATTCTCTAATTATGGCGCTCTCTCGCGTCTCGCATTAGGTCTGATTATTACCAGGTTTTCTAGCGCCCCCCCGGGCGACGAATATTCTCTCCCATGGCGGGGCTCTTCAGATTCTGCAAGGGGCGTCGTGAGTTTCCTAGAGGTTTGGGTGGTTTGAGCGCTCGCATCCGAAGAGAGTGCATCAGCTCTTTCTCACGCCCCCGGTTCAGATGAAGCGGGCCCGAGGCGTTTTGTTGCCCCCATGCCCCTTCCCGGTAAAGAGCACGCCACATATTCTTGTGCTGCAAGGCCTGGGGATGGGCAGCCTGGAGCGCATGCTTACGAGCAGCACGTAGCATCATGCCCTGACGCACCGGGACAGGAGCTGCCAGAGCTCGCCCTGTCTCGTCGAAAGACTGCACCTCGACGCTACCTTCGGCTGTGCTCACCACCATTTCGTCGGTCTCCTCGTCCACCCCGACTCCAAATAAAGTACCTGTCACTCCCGCCACTCCACTCGATGTCTCCACAGTGAACTTAGTGGGGTGACTGGCCTTTTTCACCAGTGCCCAGACTTGACCGCTCAGCACCTTGAGCGCAAACTGCTTATCCGCGCCAATCTGGTTGAGAACCACAGTCGTATTAGCACCAACCCGCACCACATGCTTGTCGGGGAGCTCGACCAGAAGCGCAGCATCGGCACCTGTCCGTAGTGTTGTTGCAGCGGGCAGACGGTCGCCCACCGAAAGCGCACGAAATGCACCGTTTCCGGGTAGCCTTTTCTCTACTTTTCCAAAGGCATCAGCAATGCGTGCCGTCGTCGTTTTTTGCATCTAAAACTCCTGAGTACGCACGGGCCGAAAGACCTGTACGGGTATCTGTTTTCCTCTGACGGGAATCTCACCCAGGGGTTCAGCCTCTATGGCTTCCGTAAGCTGTGAAAAACTGCCTTCACTTAGCAAAATCGGGGTTTCCAGAGTCTTGGTTGCATCTTGCAGGCGTGAAGCAAGGTTGACAATATCGCCAATCACGGTGCGCTGCATCCGCCCCGCCGTGCCGATAAAGCCCTCCCGCGCCACCCCCGAGGCGATCCCGATCCCCATCTTGATCCCCATCTGCTCACTCACACGCTGCATCTCCCAGGCCCAGCGCACGGCGCGCACGGCTCCGGGCTCCAGCTTGGGAAACTCGAAGAAGTAAAGCAAGATCGCATCCCCCATGAACTTATCCAGCTCCGAGCCGAAGCGCTTTGCGGCACCATCGCCTGCCTCAAAGTAACTCTGGAGCATTTTTTCGACTTCATCGGCACTGTGTGTCTCACAGAAGCTGGTGAAGCCACGGATATCGCAGAAGACCACGGTAACATAGACCTCGCGGGTGCCTAGCTGCATCCCTCGCCCGGTGACGGCGCTCCGCGCGGCAGACGCGGAGACCTGTGTCTTGAAGGCACGATGCGCCCGAAGTATCTCGTAGGGGGTGGCCAGTCCCGCCGCGAGCCCGAGCATGGTCAGCGGGGTTGCACTCTCCCACCAGACCCCTGTTCGCAGAAACGCGGCGTGCGCCAAAAAGACCCACCCCGTTCCTAGAACCAGTGGGGCGATAAGTGCGGGAGCCAGCGTGAAGCGCCAGACCAGCCAGAGAAAGACCACAGTTAGCAGCAAGCCGATCCAGAGACTCCATGCCTCCGCAGTTCGAATGCCACTGCTCCGGGTAGCCATGGTGACGATATTCGCGAGAATCTCCACACCAGTCATCTCGCCCAGCGGAGTCATGTGCCGATCTTCCAGTGTGCTTTGGCGTCCCACGAGCACCAGCTTATCTTTTAGGAGTGCAGACGGTTTCTCCGACAGAAGCACCTCCTCATAGTCGAGGATGGGAAAGGTGCCTTCAGGGCCAAGGTAGCGAACCAGAGCAGCACTGTCACCAAGACTAGTGGCCAGAGGGAGGCTCAGCCCCCCCCAGCGTAAATGTCCTCCAGTTAGTTGTGCCGCCTGTGTCAGTGCCCCGTTTCCAGCCGTCCCAAGTGCCACCCCGAGGTGAGGCACGTGCAAATCTAGCGCCACACCGTCTTGAACCAGAGGCCGGATAAAACGCACGCTCCGCCCTGTCGAGCGTGGCACCTCCACTGAGGCAGGCACCAGACCAGGCAGGCTCCCAGTCAGCGGAACGAATGTGTTTTGGCCCTGCTCATTCACCTCAGGTCGTGTCGCTGCAATCGTTCCCGGGTGTGCCTTGAGTGCCGCCGCAAAACTGGCATCATGATCACTCGCCTCCGTAAAAAAGATATCGAAGGCAACTGCCCGCACACCAGAGCGCTTGAGATGTGCCAGGAGATCTGCATGGCAAAAACGTGGCAGAGGGTAGAAAGGATCTTCCAGGATCTGGGCAACGGCTAGCTTAATCGGGGTTTCATCGGTCATGGCGACGATGACCACGGGTGATTCTTCTATGGTGAGTGGCTTCGTCCGGGCAGTTGCCTCCAGGTGCCAGTCGTAGAAAAACCACTCCATGTCTCCCAGCGCGGGCAGGAGTGTACTAGGTCGCCAGACCAGAACAGACACGACAAAAAACGCAACCGCTCCTATAAAAGTCAGGACTCTTCCACGATAATCCATCTGCAAGGATAGTACCTGAAGCATCCACTTGTTTGCCAAAATAAAGAATTCCAGCAATACTGTCCCGTTATGACTTTTCGCACCGCACTGTTGCTGGCCTGCCTTATTTTCACACTCCCTTGCGTGAGTGCACATCATGAGCCCGCTCCCCGTACAAGCCGCCCGCTTGCCGCCGTCAAACGCAGTATCACTGCTGCGCCCGTGCTGGACGGCGGTCTTACCGACCCGCTCTGGAAAGAGATTCCTCCCGCGACCGAGTTCACGGACTTGCAGACGGGCAAGCTCGCGGTGGATCCCACGGTGGCTCGCATCACTTACGACGACGACGCGATCTATGTCGCTTTTGAGTGTAGTGATAGCCAGCCCGAGGGAGTTATTGGGCGTGAGCTGGAGCGCGACACGCTCTACCAACGCCGAGGGAACGATAGTGGTGGAGGCACCGAGGACTGGGTAGAAGTTTCCTTTGACACGTTTCTTTCTTTTAAAGAAAACGATCAGGCAAAGTTTGCGGTGAACCCACTGGGGACACGCTCCGCACGCTTTGGTGGAGGACGGGCGAACAAGGCGGAGTGGAGTGGTGCCTGGGAGGCCGCCGTCAAACGCACCCCGACAGGCTGGAGCGCGGAGCTACGCATCCCCTGGAAGGTGCTCAACTACCCCACGGCGCGGAGCATCCAAAAACGGGATTTTGGATTGAACTTTACCCGTTTTCAGTACCGTACCCGAATCCGCTCCCAGTGGAGCAACACGGGTCTGCAGAACTTTAGCAACCTGATCGGACGCTGGAAGGGAGTGGACGTGCCGCGTGGGGCGTTCAATCCCACCCTTTCCCTGCTTCCCTACACGCTGACCTTTGCCGGTGATGGCCCTATCGTGGAGCGCATGGGGGTGGATGCCCGCTACCAGGCCACCCCGGATCTCACCGCCGTAGTGAGCGTCAACCCAGACTTCGCCACGGTGGAGAACGCGGTCCAGAGCATTGGTTTCTCCCGCTCCGAACGCTTCGTCGAGGAGCGACGTCCTTTCTTCCTAGAAGGTGGCGACTACTTCCGAACGGGGCAATTTTTCGGCCTTGGACCGCTGTTCTACTCCAACCGTATCGAGCAATTTGATGTCGGCGCTAAAGTCTTTGGTAAGCTCACCCCTCAAGACACCATCGGTATCTTACTCACCGAGGACTTTGGCAACCGTAGCGATCTTGTGGCTCGCTACCGCCATGATCTCTCGCCTACCGCGCAGGCAGGTTTCTTTGTGAACCAGAAAGATGCCAAGGCAGGTGATCATAATAGTGTCGGAGGGCTTTTTGCCAACAACCGCTGGGGCAAAGTGGGCTTTGACACCGAGCAATACGTCTCGGGGGGGCGGGTAGACAAAACAAAAGCCACAGGCTACGCCTCCGCTAACAATATTCAGTACTCTGATGGAAACCACTTCACGAGCCTTCGGTATTTAACGGCCTCACCCACGTTTCAAGATGCCAATGGCCTTGTCTTCTTCAATGATTTTAAGGGGTTCTCGGGCTACCACAACTGGAACCGTGAGTGGCGCAAGGGAGCCTGGCGCTCGTTTGAAGCCTATGCCGTACCGCAGTACTGGTGGCATCAGGACGGTCGCCCGTACCAGCGTGGAGCGTTTGTGGGGGTAAATTTCCAGACCCGCTCGGACTGGAGCCTCGGGATCAACGTTAATCACAGCCGCTTCGACGACGACACCGATCGCACGGTCGGCTTAGATATTACGTCAGGGGTCAGTAACCGATTTAAGAGCTATGGGATGAGCTTCAAAGCAGGAACGCAGGGCGGAGCACCCACACGATTTCTCGGTCCCAAGTTGTCGGTGCGGGCACTCAAGCGCCTGGATGTGATCTACCAGGGTGGGATTCAGGAGCAGAAGGGCTGGAACCGCCAGCATATCGCGACATTCAACTACCAGTTCTCAGGCACACGGACGGTGGGTGGTCGGGTGGTGAGCCTGACGGAGCCCGGGAAACCGGCTGCGACCAACTGGTATGTCTCGTACAGAAACGCGGGTGGGGCGGGCACCGAGCTGTATTTCCTTGTTGGCGACCCCAATGCCGTGAAGTTCACCCCGCGTGCCGCCGTCAAGCTCGTGTTTGCGCGCTAGAAGCTTATTTCCCTCCCCCACCCCCCTCCCCGTTATCGGGGGGAGGGGGCAGGGGGGAGGGAGGGCGACTACGGCTGGACGTTGGTATTGACGACGGGCTGGACGGAGTGCTCGGAGCAGAGAACCGTCATGAGGTTGGCGACCATCGCGGCTTTTTGTGACTCGCTCATCTCGACAATCTTGCGCTCCTGAATGCGCTGGAGAGCCATCTCGACCATTCCGACCGCGCCCTCGACAATGCGCTGGCGGGCGGAGATGACGGCGGCGGCTTGCTGGCGGCGCAGCATGGCTCCGGCGATCTCCGGTGCGTAGGCGAGATGCGAGAGGCTGGCATCTGTGACCGTGACACCTGCTGGAGCGAGGCGGAGCTGGATCTCCTTGACCAGATCATCACAGACATCTGTGGCGTTGCGCCGTAGTGAGATTGCTCTATCATCATCGGAGTCATAAGGGTGCGTGGCCGCAATGTGCCGGATCGCTGTCTCAGACTGCATCCCCACAAACGACTCGTAGTTCTGCACCTCAAAAGTGGCGCGGTAGGTATCGGTCACTTTCCAGACAATCACGCAGGCGATCTCAATCGGGTTGCCAATCGAGTCGTTCACTTTGAGCTGCTGACCATTAAGGGTGCGTGTCCGCAAGCTAATGCGCTGCTTGCTTGCCCAGGGAAGCGCCCAGAAAATCCCGTTCTTCTTGACGGTGCCGACGTACTTACCAAAGGTCATTAAGACGAAGCTCTCGCCAGGGGCCACCGTGAAGTAGCCCCCCAAGGTGAAGAGCAGTACAAACGAAAGAAGCGAGGCCATAAAGATCATTCCCGACGTGAAGCCGTAGAGAATCGCAGCCACCATCAGTAGGTGAATGACAATGGCAATACCGCCAGGTAGCCCTACCGCGTCTTTTTCTTTTGACCACGATGACGATGTCTCCTCTTTGGGATGTTGTTGTTGATTTTGATACATTTGTTTTTTCCTCCTCGGGTTTTGACCCGCAGCGCCCTGTTCTGGTTGCGATTGTACAGTATAATTGCGACGTGTCTTCCCCCGCTGAGAAAATTCGTTTGCTCCATTTTGCCGATGTCCACCTGGGAGTCGAGACGCACGGCAAGTTCAACCCCGAAACGGGCCTCAACACGCGGCTCGAAGACTTCAAGAACTCCCTGGATCAGGGAATCTCCCTGGCGCTGGAGGCCGATGTAGATCTGGCGATCTTTGCCGGTGATGCCTACAAAGCCCGCGACCCCAGCCAGACCCACCAAAAGCTCTTTGCGGGGAGCCTCCAGCGGCTCACCCGAGCAAATATCCCTGTGGTGATGCTGGTGGGCAACCACGATATTCCCAACACACGGGGCCGGGCACATGCCTTGGAGATCTACGACGTGCTGGGCGGAGCGGGCGTGCAGATTCTCTCGCGACCTGAGCTTGTCACCGTGTGTACGCGGCGCGGCGATGTGCTTGTCGGTGGGATGCCCTATCTGCCACGTGCCCGCGTGCTCACTCAAGATGAGACCAAAAACAAGACAGTCGAGGAGATCGCCCAGCTCATCCGGGATAGATATATCGAGTACATCGCCACCCTAGCCCGGCAGTGCGCCGAGCAGCCCGAACATATCGCCATTCTCACCGCTCACTTCACCGTCGCCGACTCCCGAGTGGGCGTGCAGGGCGTGCTCCTCAACGCCGCCGAGCCCCAGGTGCCCGTGAGCGCCCTGGCTCTGCCGCAGTTTGATTATGTGGCGCTGGGCCATATCCACAAGCGCCAGGACTGCAACAATCGCCGCCAGCCGCCCGTGGTCTACTGCGGCTCGATTGATCGCTTGGATTTTGGGGAAAAAGACGAGAACAAGGGCATCGTGCTCGCCGATATCTCCAAACAAAACGCGGAGTACAGGTATTTGGATGTTGCGGTTCGCAATTTTTTG
>JANNDD010000633.1:0-1188 GCA_031387365.1 Armatimonas sp.
CTATAATGAGCGCCGTCCCCACCAGGCGTTGGGCAACGCTACGCCTGCTCAAATCTACTATGCTAAGCCCTGAAAAGAGTCGAGCAAGGGCTCCGGAAACGGAGTCCACCGAGTCCCCGAAACGAGGGGAGAAATTTCTTAGAAAACGGCCCCGGGCTGTCTTGACAAACAGGACCACCATACCGGTAGGGTAATACAGTGAGCGTGCAAACGCAGGTTTTCCCGTTAAGGATAGTGAATCTTGCTGCATGTTGTCAGACATAATCGCAGATTCTGAACGGATATTTCTCTGCACCGAGGGCGATTCCAGCAAGTTCTGGCGTGTTCGGGTGGAGGGCAGTATCCAGGCCGTCTGCTATGGTCGGATCGGCACCGATGGTCACGAGCTGATCAAAACGTTCGATAGTTCTGTTGCCGCAACCAAGGCAACGGACAAACTCATCGCCGAGAAGCTGGGCAAGGGCTACCGCCAGGTCTCTGCGGGAGAGGCCACAGCGGCACACGAAACGGCCCGAGCGACCACGGGTGAGCGTGATGTGACCGCTACCCGTGCTTCCCGAAAGCCACGCAAGGCAAGGAAGCCCCAAACTCTCCCTTGGCAGCAGCTTCTACTTTCCTTTGATGAGGAAGAGAGCAAGGAGGCGGGGGCAGTCGTCGAGACGCCAATGGCTATGCCACATGAACCAGCACCGATTTCATTAGGCCGGGATAGAGATGAGTTATGAACCCGTGGAGTCTCACTTTGAAGCTACTGTGGAGAAGGGGCTGGTGTCTTCTCTCTTGCTGCGCCCCGAGGGGGCACGCTGGCTGCTGGTTCTGGGGCATGGCGCGAGCACCAACATGCGCCACCGGACACTCCAGACCATTGCGGAGCGCCTTGCGGATGTGGGCATCGCGACGTTTCGCTACAACTTTCCCTACATGGAGCGTGGTGGAGGAGGACGCGACTCCCAAGCCGTCTGCCTGGCGACAGTGCGCTCAGCGGTGGCAGCGGCACAGGCGGCAGCGAGTGACTTGATGTTTGTGGCAGGCGGGCACTCCTTTGGTGGGCGCATGACCTCACAGGCAATGGCTCAGGCTCCGCTCGAAGGCGTTCGCGCTCTGGTGTTCTTCTCGTTTCCTTTGCACCTAGCGGACAAGCCGGGAGTTGAGCGCGCCGAGCATCTGAAGGATGTTTCTGTGCCGATG
>JANNDD010000636.1:0-1458 GCA_031387365.1 Armatimonas sp.
TAGTACCCCCTTCGGTAGGAGTAGACCAGAGTGGCATAGTGCACCAGCTCGCTCAAGACAAAGCTGAGCAAGGCAAGCTGTCCCACAAAGGCGACGGAGATAAGCTTGGGAAAGACAGGGGTGAGCATGACTCCACCCAGCACCAGAAGCCAAAGAGCCACGACGAGCACCCAGTGGGCGCTACGAAAGGCCCGGTTCTCAATCGCAAGATCACGCTCGTCGCGTGGCTCCTGACGGGTGCTTAAAGCAATCACGGTCATGTAGACAGAGCTGAGAACGATCTGTGCCAGCACGGCGGCGACAAACGCGACAATGACTCGCGGGAGAATCAGCTCGCCTTTGCTGGCAAGCTGAAATATAAACGTGAAATAGGGGATAAAAACTACCCCAGTTGTGACCAGGCAGGCCCACGCACTCTTCTCACGAAACGACATATCCATCGAAGTAACCTCCATAGGTAATGTACGCTATTTTTTACTCTTTGTCAAATATCTTTTACATTAACTTAAGAGCTGCCTCAGCTTGGCGATATTCTCCCGATGGCCTTTGTCGTCGTCCACGGGCGTCTCTACGATCAATGCAAGGTTCTCGGGTAGGCGTGGGTCGGAAAGAAATCTTGCAAAGCCCGCATCGCCAATCGTGCCCTCACCGATGTGTGCATGCTGGTCGCGCTTGCTGGCCAGGCCGAACTTAGAGTCGTTGGCATGGATAATCTTTAGCCTCTCAAAGCCGACGGTCGCTGCAAAATTATCCCAGACTCCCGTGGGGTCGCCCACCAAGTCGTAGCCCGCGTCGTAGATATGGCAGGTGTCCAGACAGACAACAAGGCGCTCTGGCGCGGCAACGTGGGAAAGAAGCGCGGGGAAGTGCTCAAAGACGCCGCCCAGGGTGGTTCCCTTGGCCGCCGTGGTCTCTAGCGCCACCTTGATCTTAAAGCCTGCTGTCGCCTGATGCACTTCATCCAGCGAGGCCGCAATCTGCGCGATTCCGGCTTCCTCGCCACTTCCGACATGCGCACCCGGATGGGAGACCAGGTAGTCAAGCCCCAGTGCCTCGCCGCGCTCGAGCTCCCCAATAAAGGCACTTAGCGACTTCTGGCGCGTCTCGGGATCGGGCGAGGCAAGGTTAATGAGATACGAGTCGTGGGCGATCAGCGGCGCAATCCCGACCTCAGCCGCCTTCGCCTTCCATAGTGCAATGGCATCGTCGGTTAAAGGCTTTGCCGCCCACTGTCGTGGGCTCGACGTAAAAATCTGAATCGTGTCGCAGCCGATCTCGGCTCCTTCGATCAGGCCATTGTGTAGGCCACCCGCGACACCCGTGTGGGCTCCAAAAAGAAATCGAGGCATGTTAGAGATACTACCCGATTTTAAATTTTACATCCCGGCTCGCTTAGGCTCGCCACCCTTCGGCTGATCGCTCCTTCGTCGCTGCGAAGGGTTTGGGTCACGCATAAAC
>JANNDD010000647.1:0-1275 GCA_031387365.1 Armatimonas sp.
CAGATCGGGCTCCTGAAAGTCCCCGAGCCACGCCAAGCCCTGAGCTTCACCCTAGAGGCAATCCGGCTGGTACGAAAGGAACTAGAGCCGCGCGGTATCCCGTTGATCGGGTTTAGCGGCGCTCCCTTCACCCTCGCCAGCTACGCCGTGGAGGGCGGAGCGAGCAAGAACCGTATCGAGGTCAAGAAGCTGATGTGGAACGAGCCGGTAGCCTGGCACTCACTAATGAACAAGCTCGCCACCCTCGCCGGGGAGTATCTTCTGGCGCAGGCCGAGGCGGGGGCGCAGGCCCTTCAGCTCTTCGATAGCTGGGTCGGTGAGCTCAGCCCAGCGGACTACAAGCAGTTCGTGCTGCCCTACAGCCGCAAGGCGCTCCAGATTGCGAGCAAGGCGGGGGTGCCCCTGATCCACTTTGGCACCGGCACCAGTGGGATGCTCCCGCTGATCCACGAGGCGGGCGGGGATGTGATCGGGGTAGACTGGCGCACGAATCTGGCATCGGCGTGGGATGAGCTGGGTGAGGGCGTGGCCGTGCAGGGAAACCTCGACCCGGTGGCGCTCTTTGCGGACTGGGATGCACTCGAGCCACGAGTAAAGGCAATCCTAGAGAGCGTGAAGGGCCGCCCCGGCCATATCTTTAACTTAGGACACGGAATCTTGCCCGAGACCCCCGTGGAGACCGTCCGCAAGCTCGTGGATTTTGTCCACGAGTACACCCAGACCCGCACATGATCGCCATTATCGGGGGAGGTATCTCTGGGCTAAGCGCGGCGTGGTTTGCCCAGAAGCGCGGCCTAGAGTATGTCGTTTTAGAGGCATCCGAGCGCTGGGGCGGGAAGCTCCAGACCGAGAAGATAGGCGAGTTTGTGGTGGAGGGCGGGGCGGACTCGTTTCTGGCGACGAAGCCCTGGGCGGCGCAGCTGGCGAGAGAGCTGGGCCTGGGAGAGCGGCTGCTGGGTACTAATGACCAGCTCCGCACGATCTATATCCTGCACAAAGGCCAGCCTGTCGCGCTCCCCGACGGCATGCAGCTCATTGTCCCCACCAAGCTCTGGCCGTTTCTCAACAGCCCCCTGCTCTCGCTCCCCGGCAAGCTGCGCATGGGCCTAGACTGGCTGATCCCGCCGCGCACCGATCCCACAAATACAGATGAGACTGTGGGTAGTTTTGTGAGGCGGCGATTCGGCCAAGAAGCCCTAGAGCGCCTCGGGGAGCCACTGCTCTCGGGAATTTATAGTGGAGAGTCGGAGCGCCAGAGCCTGCTCGCCACCTTTC
>JANNDD010000662.1:0-6506 GCA_031387365.1 Armatimonas sp.
ACAGGGAGGCAGAATCGCGCACCCCACCAATGGCTACATCCAGACCACCATTGCGGTCAATAAAAACAACGATGTCCTGATCGGTTTTCAAGAGACCGGCCCCGAGATGTTCATCAGCCCGCGCTACGCCACGCGCAAGGCTAGCGATCCCAAGGGCACGACTCGCCCCGTCCAGAGCCTCGGCGAGGGCGAGGGCGCAACCGATGGCGTCGCGTGGGGCGACTACTCCTGCACCGTGCTAGACGGCGACAACCGCACCGATCTCTGGACGATCCAGAGCCGCGCCAACCCCAAAGGCCGCGGCGAGTGCGTCATTGCGAAGATCACCGTGAAATAAAAAATGCAGCTCGTGCGTGTGATTGTCGATCCTGAGTTTGGAGAGCGTCTCGCCTCGCTCGCGCCCGACTCTCCCATTTGGATTGTCCAGAGTGCTGTGAATACTCCGGTGGTGCAGCGTCTCTGGCAAGAGAAAGTGGGGGAGATTACCTCTTTTGTAGAAAGTAATGAGGGGGATGCGGAAAGTGATCTGATCGAAATACTTGGTACAGTTGATCTACATCATGCCGAATACACACACATCGAGATTATCGGTTGTTTGCCTTCCGAAACGATTCGCACAGAACTTGAGGCACTGGGGTTGCAGATTATCTCCTCAAACCACGAAGGGTTTCTTGCAGCGAAAGGGATCGTAAAATAGAGATCTCGGTTCATGACAACTTTCTGGTCTCCTACGAAGTGCTCTGTGAGCAACGTGAGATTCGCCTGCACACGGAGTTTCGGGATGTCGCGCTCGATGCGCCTTTCGAGTACACCGATGTGGTCTTTCGTGGGGTCTTTGCCTACCACTTCCAGCAGGACACGCTGACGAACATCATTTTTGATATTGCCGAGATTCCTGTTGAAGACATCCTGACAACCGACCAAGCGCTTTTCGAATCGGGAATAAACTACGGCTGGCCGGGCATTTGGAACCAATCCGACGAGACACTGCGAGCGTATCTCACGAATGCAGCGCGTGGTTTTAGAATCTCTCCCACGTTTGGGATGGGAGGCTGGGTGCTGGCGCAGAGCATGGAGTTTATCGCGGCGACGCCTTCGTCGTAGCCTTAGGAATGTCCCAAATAAACTCTTTCCGGTTGAGATTGGGGTAGGTTGGCGTGGAGCCATCAGCGAAGACGACATTGGAGCGGCCACCGTGCCGCTCCTTTGCCACGTCCGCTACACCGCCAGCAAACGAGGGGCCGGGGGTATTGGTTTCGAAGACGACGACGGTTTTGGTGGGGGCATCCACATCGTCCAGCTTTCGGCCACCCAGCGCTTTGTTCATCCCGTAGCTGCCCTTCGTCTTCACTGCGGGGCATGTCAATGGCGTTTTGAGGTAGGGCTTCAGTGCCGCTTCCCAGCGATCAGCTGGTGGGAAAGTCTCGTCGTAGTCTTGCACGTACTGCATCATCGCCACGCCAAGCTGCTTCATATTTTCGCGGCAGGCGGTATTGCGCCCAACCCGTTGAGCGCACCCGAAATGCATCAATCCTCCTAGATTGAGAAACATGCTCTGGAGAAAGAGTAGCCAAAGAACGATGAGTGCGAGGAGAATGCGACGCTCTCGCAGATCCTGCCAGCGCTTGGTGAGAAAATACAGGGCGACACCTAGCCCGACGGCGACGACAAACGGAACGAGTCCCCAGCTCGTGTGGCTTAGAGCGATAAAGAATGCGCCATCGTCATCCATGCGTTATTGTATCGCGCCTACCGTTTACCGAATCTCGGCAATGGCGATCCCGGACTCGCCTGCGATGGCGTAGAGCAAGTAGGTTTTTGCGCCCTCCTGAAAGATCGCGGGGTCGCGCAGAGCCCGCTCGAGTTTCGGCGCTTTTCCTGGTCCACGATCACCTCGGGCGAGGCCACATGGTCTGTAAAGTAGGACTCCGCGAGGGGGAGCACTCCGGGCGCATGAACTTTCCAGGGGCCAGTCAGCTGATCGGCATAGGCCAAGCGGATGTACTTTCCCTTGTGGTCGGCGAAGTAGAGGTAGTAGCGCCCTAGCGGCTTCTTCACCCACTCTGGAACCCGGGTGAGGCTCGGGTTGCCCGGAAGGCGCGTGATGGTGAATTTTGATTCTGTCTGTCTCATACCAGTCGCGCTCCGTTGGGTACCAGGCGCTCGGGCTGGGCGAGCACAATTGCGCCGGTCTCGTCAGTGAAGCCCGTTACCAGAACCTCACTCTGAAACGGGCCGATCTGCTTTTTGGGGAAGTTCAGCACGGCGATCACCTGCCGCCCGACCAGCGTCTCCGGCGTGTAGTGCACCGTGATCTGCGCCGACGACTTCCGAACCCCAAGCTCCGGCCCGAAGTCGATCCAGAGCTTGAAGGCGGGCTTACGTGCCTCGGGAAAAGCCTCCGCGCAGACGATGGTTCCTACACGTAGCTCGACGCGATCAAACTCCGCCCAAGTCAGGTTGGTTTCGGGAGTGTTCATCGCTTTATTACTTCGGCGGTTGACTGGTGAGCTGGACGAGGGCTTCTAAGACGCGGGCTTTGCGCACAGGGTCGAGGATGAGGAAGCGGTCGCGTCCGTTGTTTTTCGGGGTGAAGCGCGTGAAGCCGTCGTTTTCCACGGTCACTTGCCCGTGAGGCGAGAGGGCAAAGTGGTCGCGGTCGGGCTGGGCGGCGTAGAGGCAGCTCGCCAGATCCCAGCAGGGGCGCTCCTCGCCAGGCTGGCAGTAGATTTTGTAGGCCAGCGGGATCGGGTGGGCAGGGACATAGCCAAAATCTTGCTCGATGCTCTTGAGGGGATAGCGCAGGGCGTTGCCGATCTCGAAGCCGCCCCAGATAATCGACGTGGGCCAGTCTTTGGCGAGCCTCTGGGCAGCGGGAATGTCCTGCGTCACGTTGTACTCACAGAAGTGATTGTTACTATCAATGGTTGCGAATGCGCCCGCCATGATCGAGAGCACTTTGACTTTCTTCAAGACCAAGTCGCGGTCTTTGGGATCGTCGAGGAGCGTGGCGAGATTTGAAAAAAAGCCCACTTGTGCAATCGCGACGGAGCCATCGGGCTGGGCTTGGAGGGTCTTGCGGATCAAGTCAACGGCATCGGGGGCTTTGTCTGGGTTGATGCGGTGTGGGAACTTCTCGGCGACTTTCAGATACGCGCTCGGGTCGCCGGGCTTGCCGTCGCGCTTCACTCCGATGGGAACCTCGGGGCGGCCATAGAACGTATTGACGGCGTCCGTGAAGCGCGCCGACCACGGATCCACGCGGGTGAGGGTCACGGCGAGAATCTTACAGGCCCCGCGCGACTGCAAGCTATGCAGGACGGCGAGGGCGAGGGCATCGTCCACGTCATTGCCCATGTCGGTGTCGAAGATAATTGAGGTCATAGTAGCTCCAGTGCGGCTTGTTCTACCCGATCGGGTGTGATCGCGTCCAGCCCTGCTCGAATGGCGTCATCGGTGACTTTTATGCCGGGAGGCACATGGGATGCAAGGCTACGGTGGCGGGGGCCGTCGTAGTGCCAGCGGGCAAACTTGGTGGGGCCGAAGATTCCCACGGTAGGTAGCCCGACTCCAGCGGCAAGGTGCAGCAGGCCACCGTCGTTGCCGATCCACAAATCGCAGCAGGAGATCAGGGCCATGGCCTCGCGGAGCTTGGTCTGTCCAGCGAGCATCAGCGGTGTGTGTGTCATTTTCGCTGCCACGGCCTCAGCGGCTTTGCGCTCAGTGTCGGTGCCAAAGAGAACCACCCGCGCCCCGAGCTTCTCACTGAGCCGATCTCCGACAAGCGCGTAGTGCTCAGCTTTCCACTCGCGGACATAAGGGTCGTTGGCACCGGGTTGCATCCCGATAAAGCGCTCGCCCTCGGGAGCTAGGCGCGCTTTGGCGGCGGCTTTTTCGTCACCTTTGACCCAGAGAATGGGGGTTGGATCGTAGGTGCCCGGGGCTATGGCTTGTAGTAAGTCTAAGTACGCCACGATCTCGCGCTTGTCCCAGAGATAGGGCACGCGGTGCGTGAGCATAAACCCGCGCGCCTCGGCGTTGAAGCCCACCCGCTGCTTCGCCCCACACAGCACACCGAGCATTCCGGCACGAAACGAGCGGTCCACCAGAAAGCAGATATCGGGGCGAGCGAGCTTTTGGGCTAGTGCGAAAAGCCCATCGCCTTTTTTGTAGGCCAGAAGCGAGTCGGTGTAGGGGCAGTTTTCGAGGAGCTGCAGCGCTGCACCGCCTGCCATCAGCGTGACATGACTGTCCGGGTAGGCTTGCTTAATTCCGCGCAAGAGGGGCGTCGCAATAAGCGTGTCGCCCATGTACTTGTGCTTAGTAACAACGGCAATGCGCATGACCTACTCCACCGTAAACTGCGCCGCGTGGAGCCTTGCATAGGCTCCGTCCATGGCAAGAAGTTCGGCGTGAGTGCCGCGCTCGACGATCTTTCCTGCCTCCATCACGAGGATCAGATCGGCGGCGAGAATGGTCGAGAGACGGTGGGCGATGGCGAACGTGGTGCGGCCTTTGGACAGACCGGTGAGAGCATCCTGGATCAAGCGCTCACTCTGAGTGTCTAGGGCGCTGGTGGCTTCGTCGAGAATCAGAATCTGGGGGTTCTTGAGGATGGCGCGGGCGATGGCGATGCGCTGTTTCTCTCCGCCCGAGAGCTTGTAGCCACGCTCCCCGACCACGGTATCGTAGCCCGCCGGGAGGCTGGCGATATGGTCATGAATCGCGGCGGCCTGCGCGGCGGCGATGAGCTGCTCGTCGGTGGCATCGGGGCGACCATATCTTAAGTTTTCGCGGATGGTGTCGTGGACCAGGTAGGTTTCTTGTGTCACCACGCCGATGGCTTGCCCCAGCGTTGCGAGCGGCAGGCGCTTGATCGGATGGCCGTCTATGCGAACGGTGCCCGAGTCGGCGTCGTAGAGACGCGGGATCAGATAGGTCATGGTGGTTTTGCCCGAGCCACTGTGTCCGACAAGCGCGATTAACTGACCGGGTTGGGCGGTGAAGCTAATCTCGGAGAGCGTTTGTTTATCGTCATCGTAGGCGAACGAGACATTCTCGAAGCTCACCTCGCCGCGCACCTCCTTGGGCTTGAGCGCAATAGCGTCTTTGGGATCGGGGTTTTGAATCTCTTGCTTCAGGTTCATGTACTCAAAGATGCGCTCAAAGAGCCCCATCGCGGTAAGCACTTCGACCTGCACATTGAAGAGGCTGGTCAGGGGGAAGAAAAGCCGTCCCTGGAGCGCCGTGAACGCGACAATGAGCCCGACTGTGAGCTGCTCGCCGCCGGCCATGAAGTACCCTGCCAGCCAGTAGACCAGTGCGGGCGTGAGAGAGAACGTCAGGGGAATCAGGCTGAAGAAGATCCGCATGATCGTGGACTGCAGGATCTGCGTCGCGGTGAGCGCCTCGTTTTCCTTGGCGAACTTCGCGAGCGTGCGCACTTGCTGCCCACTGGTCTTGGTGAGAAGCACCCCTGAGACTGAGAGTGTCTCCTGCATTGTCGCCGAGAGATCCGCGTTCTGCCCCGCTGAGACCTTGCGCATCTCGCCCATCTTCATTCCTAGCTTGGCGGAGACAATCGCAAAAACAGGCAGAATACTGAGTGCCAGCAGCGTGAGTCGCCAGTCGAGCGCGATCATGAAGATAAGGGTGGAGATCACCACGGTAATGTTATTGAGGAAGTTAGCGAGCGTGTCCGAGAGTACGCCCTGAACGCCTCCGACATCGGAAATGAGACGAGACTGGATCTCCCCGGTGCGTGTGCTGGTAAAGAAGCGCAGGCTCATGCCCTGCAAGTGATCGAAGAGATTGAGGCGCAGGTCGCGCATGATCTTCTGACCCACCAGCACCGAGAGATACCCAAACCAGAGGGAGAAGCCACTCGCCGCAATGGTGGTGAGGAGCGTGAGGAGCGTGTAGTGCGTCACGACTCCGAAGTCTTTCTTCCCAAATCCCTCATCCACGATAGTTCGTAGATAGGCTGGAGGCAGTAGCCCCACACCTGCGGAGATGAGCACAAGCACGCAGATAAACGCAAGCTGACGACGGTACGGGACAAAAATCCCGAATACCCGCTTGATTGTTTCCGGATTTGGCTTCTTTGGCGCTCCGCCTAGCCCGCCCGGCCCCCCCAAGCGAAAACCCATGTGGGGATTGTACCGCAACTGATAAAATGTCCTGATATGCACCCACACCGTCGTCGCTTGCTCACCGCTCTTTCTTTGTTTATCGTGGCCTCGGGTTGCCAGAAGCCCCTCGCTCCTGCTCAGCCCTCTCCACCGACATCCGGTGTTCGTTTTGCTGAGGGCGCGGAGGTAGCCGGGATTAAGTTTGCCTGGACGGCCCCTGGGAAGCGTCCGTTGAACATTCTCCAGACCATTGGCAACGGGTGCGCCTTTCTGGACTTTAACCGCGACGGCAACCTGGATATCTTGTTGGTAGGGCCAAAGCCTGCACTCTTTCAGGGCGACGGTAAAGGGCACTTCGCGGAGGTGACGGCCTCG
>JANNDD010000663.1:0-1030 GCA_031387365.1 Armatimonas sp.
GTCTTTGAGGCAACAACGGGTAAACTCTTAGCCGAGAACCCCATGGACACCGAGGGCTCGGATATTCGCTCCAGTATCGCGGTGGCCTACAACAATCTGTTTATCCGAACCAAAGACAAGCTGTACTGCGTGGGGAAGTAATTGCCTACCCCCTAGCCCCCGTCCAACGGGGGGTAGGGGGGAAGAATCAACACAATGCAACAATTTCGTATCGCGCCAGGAACACTGGCTAGCAAGCTCAAGCAGGCATGGCGCTTCAAGACCGGCAAGCCGATTCTCTCGTCGCCCGTGGTGGACGGTGTGGGGCGGGTCTTTTTTGGCTCCGAGGATAAGCACGTCTACGCCGTGCGCCTCGCGGATGGCAAGAAGCTCTGGAGTGTGGCGACCAATGGCAGTGTGGAAGCCTCGGCGCGGCTGGTAGGCAAGCTGGTCGTGATTGGGTCGTCGGATGCGCGCCTCTACGCCTTCGATGCGGCCATGGGCAAGCTCGCTTGGAAGTACAAGACCGACGATAAAATTCTCGGCGCGGCCAATCTCACCACGGCACCCGACGGCAAAACACCCTGGCTGATTCTTGGCAGCTACGACAACCGCGTGCACTGTGTGAACGGCCTCTCGGGAAAAGTCAACTGGACGTACGAGACTGATAACTATGTCAATGGCATGCCCGCGATTTCCCAGGGAAAAGTGGTCTTTGGCGGTTGCGACGGCTTTCTGCATGTGCTGAACGCCGCCGATGGCAAGAAGATTAGCAGCATTGATGTTGGGGATTATATCGCAGGCTCGGTGACTATTGATGAGGGCCGGGTCTACTTAGGGCACTACGGAAACGCCGTGGTCTGCCTGGATCTGGCGACGGGCAAGACTCTCTGGCTCTACCGTGACCGGGGCTTTCCCTACTACTCCACGCCCGCCGTGCTCGGCGACAGAGTGGTGATCGGAGGGCGCGATAAGTTCGTCCACTGCCTGAACAAAGACACCGGCAAGGCGCTCTGGACGTTTCGTACGCGCGGCAAGATAGACGGCTCTC
>JANNDD010000688.1:0-7171 GCA_031387365.1 Armatimonas sp.
GGACAAGAGAACGCGTTTGCCTGCCTCATTCGTCCATTTTGCTTTCGGTTTCCCCGTCCGGAGGACGCGCCGAAGGCGTTTGTAGCGAGGGATTTTAATCCCTCGAACGGTGACGGCACAGCGAAAACGTAATTCACAACAAGCGTTGAAATCGGCGTCTGAAGGCGTTCCGCCAAGAAGTCGCTCCGCGACTGGGGAGATTTAATCGCGGAGCGATTTCTCAGCCGAGCCTGCGAGGCTCCTAGACGTCGCCTTTCAGTCGGCGGATTCAGTCGGTACAATAGCCTGTGAACCTACCGACTTCCTACAAGCGCTGGCATCTCTATGGCGCAGGGCTGGAGAGTGTCCGGCTCGAAACGGTGCCGCTGACCATGCCCGGCCCCGATGAGCTTCTCGTGCGTCACGATGCGTGCGGCATCTGCTTTTCTGACATCAAGATTATTAATCTGGGCGGCGAGCACCCCCGATTGACCGGGCGCGATCTGGCGAGCAATCCCGTGGTGATGGGCCATGAAGTGACTCTCACGGTGGTTGCCGTGGGCGAGAACCGTGCGGCGCAGTTTGCCATCGGGGATCGCTTTATTGTGCAGGCTGATGTCTACTACAAGGGCACGAATCTGGCGTACGGCTACGCGATCACCGGCGGGATGAGCCAGTACGGGCTGATCGGGAGCGAGCTGCTCGACGGCGACGAGGGCTGCTATTTACTGCCCCTTGATGCTACTTCGAACGATGCCGAGGGCGCTCTGGTGGAGCCCTGGGCCTGCGTTGAGGCATCGTATCGCTGGGTGCATGGCACGGAACCGACCCTGCGCTTTGACACCACGCCCACGCCCGAGGAGTTCGAGGCGCAGGTGAAGACGCTGACGAAAAACGGGGTGGCGCTGCTCAACTTCGACAAGCCGCTCACGCGCCCCGTGGCCGTGGATGTGGGCCGAGTGCACTACGATGGCCACGCCTATATCGGGCAGCGCTCCAATACGCGCAATGAGATCCTAGGCGGGGGGGCTTCGTGGTTTATCGGGGCCGCCGGGCCGATGGGGATGATGCACGCCCAGCGCGCCCTCGCCCTCCCCGAACCGCCGCGCCGGCTGCTCATCACGGATCGCCATGACGCCCGCCTGCAAGCCGTCGCTGACCGGTTTGGGCCGCTGGCAAAAGAGCGCGGCGTCGAGCTGATTCTCTGCAATGTCCGCACCGGCCCCGCGCCAGACTTAAAAGCCATTGCTCCCAACGGCTTCGACGATATTGTGGTGATGGTGCCGAGCATTGAGGCGATTGAGCAGAGCTTCCCCTACTTAGCCGAGAGCGGGGTGCTCAATGTCTTTGCCGGGCTCGCACGTGGAATGACCGCAAACATTGATATCTCCGACATCTGCTTCAAGAACGTGCGGATCGTCGGGACATCGGGCTCCAGCATTGCCGACATGTACGCGGTGAAGGAAAAACTTGAAGCTGGGACACTGGCCACGGGCGACTCGCTCGCGGCAATCGGTGGCCTAGAGACATTTGCCGAGGGCCTCGCTGCGGTCAAGAACAGCCGCTTCGCGGGCAAGACCGTGATCTACCCGCATATCGAGAACCTGCCGCTCACCGCACTCCCCGACCTCAAGAGCGTCCGCCCCACCGTCTACGAAAAGCTCCGCGACGGCCAGTTCTGGACCGATGAGGCGGAGGCGGCTTTGACCGCCGATTCATCCGCTGGCTGAAGACAGCGTCTGTAAGCCTGCGGCTAAAAAATCGCTCCGCGATTGGAATCCCCAATCGCGGAGCGATTTCTTGGCAGAGCTTGCGATGCCCCTAGACGCCGATTTCAACCGGCGGCCTAATGACGGAAGTGGCGCACTCCCGTAAACACCAGGGCGATGTTGTACTGGTTGCAGAGGGCAATTGTCTCTGCGTCTTTGACCGAGCCACCGGGCTGGATAATCGCCGTCACGCCTGCCTTTGCCGCCACTTCCGGGCCGTCGGGGAAGGGGAAGAACGCATCACTGGCGAGCACCGCGCCCTTAGCCAATTCCCCTGCTTGCTCGACCGCGAGGCGCACGGAGCGGACACGGTTCATCTGCCCCGCCCCTACCCCACGGAGCGCACGGCCCTGAGTGATCACAATCGCATTGCTCTTGGTGTGCTTGACGCAGCGCCAGGCAAAGAGTAGCTCGTCCAGCTCGTCGGCGGTGGGCGGGCGCTCGGACTTGACGGTAAGATCGTCGTCGGTGAGGGGCCTGAAATCGCGGGTGGAGACCAGCATCCCGCCGACCACTTGCTTGAGCAGGTAGCCCGCGTTGCCCGGCCCGGCGATCCCGGCCACTTGCAGCAGGCGTAAATTTGCGCCCCACTTCTTGCCCGTCACGGCCTTCTTAATCGCCGCCTCATCGTAGTCCGGCGCGACAATGCACTCTAGGAAGTTATTGAGCCCGATAATCTGCTCCGCGAGGGCCAGATCGAACTTCCGGTTGATCGCCAGAATCCCGCCAAACGCACTGATCGTGTCGGCCTCACGGGCGCGGACAAACGCCTCGGCGATACTCTCCCCCTGGGCGCAGCCGCACGGGTTGGCGTGCTTGATAATCGCCGCCGTCGGGGCATCGGGAAACTCTTTGACCAGCTCCAGCGCGCCATCGAGGTCGTAGAGATTGTTGAAGCTAACTTCTTTGCCCGAGTCGTCCCGCCGCGTGGCGTTGCCAATACATGCCTCGGTGGTCGGGGCGCCCTTATAAAACCCCGCCACCTGGTGGGGATTCTCGCCGTAGCGCAGGTCCTGCACTTTCTCAAAGCTCAGGCGCAGCGTGCTGGGCAGGATAACACTGGCTCCCCCGTTATCGGGGGCGGGGGGGGCAAACTGCTTCTCGAAGTAGCTGGCGATCAGCGCATCATAAGCGGCAGTGTGGGCATAGGCGCGTGCCATGAGCTTGCGCCGAAATGCCAGGCTCACGCCGTCGCCGTCGTTCTCGGTAAGCAACTGAGCGTAGTCTGTCGGATCAACCACGATTGCCACACCCTGGTGGTTCTTGGCGGCGGAGCGCACCATCGCGGGGCCACCGATATCAATGTTCTCAATCGCGTCTTCGAGTGTCACGTCGGGGTTGGCGATGGTCTTCGCGAACGGATAGAGATTCACGACAACTAAGTCAATCGGCCCAATCCCATGCTCCGCAATCGTCACCAGATGCTCCGGCTTGTCTCTGTCGGCGAGAATCCCACCGTGGACATTGGGATGTAGGGTCTTGACCCGCCCCTCCAGCATCTCGGGAAAGCCCGTCAGCTCGTCAATGGCGCGTACCGCCAGTCCTGCGTCCTTGAGCGCCTTAGCCGTCCCGCCGGTAGAGACCAGCTCTACCCCACGCCCCGCCAGCGCCTGCGCCAGCTCGACGATTCCGGTCTTATCGGAGACGGAGAGCAGCGCCCGTTTAATCTTGATGTATTCCACGGCAACCATTGTACCGGATTGGCAGCGGGTAAAATGGGTGCATGTCCAAGCCGTTCGATGCCGCCACAAAGTTCCTGGTCGAAGCCGCGCCCGAGGAGTGGGTTCGGTTTCTCGGCTTGCCACCCGGTGAGACGCGCATCGTGGACACCGATATTTCCACCGTCTCCGCCGCCGCTGACCGCGCTCTTTTTGTGGAGGCAGGTGTTCCCTACGGCATTCAGATCGAGTTCCAGGGCAACGGCGATCCGATTTTTGAAACCCGCCTGCTCCAGTACCGAACCGCGCTCCGCCTGCGCTGGGGCGTTCCGTTCACCAGTGTCGCCGTGCTTCTGCGGCCCTTCACCGATCACAAACGCTTACAAGGGCGGCATCTTGAACCGGGGCCGGATGGTAAGATAGAGGTATCGTTCCGCTACCGCGTTGTGCGGGTCTGGCTGATTCCGGTGGAGCAACTTTTAGAGGGGCCACTCGCTCTCTTGCCACTGGCTCCGGTATCGAAAGTGCGCCGCCGTGACCTCCCTGCCCTCCTGAAACGCATTGAGGAACGAATGGTGCGGGAAGCATCGCCGTCGGTTGCAGATGACCTGCGAACGGCGACGTATGTTTTGATGGGGCTTCGCTACCCCAAGGAGTATGTCAAGATGATCTTAAGCCAAAACGTTCTGGAGCAGTCGTCTACCTACCAGGATATAAAACTGAAAAACTACCGCGAGATGCTTATGCACCTTGCAGAGCCACGCCTCCAGGCTCCCACCTCCGAGCAGAAACAAACGCTTGAAGCTATCGAAAGCCCGGAAGTGTTGGAAGGACTTGTCGCCCGCCTATTCCAAACCACTACTTGGAAGGATCTGCTCGCTTCCGTTCCCCCCACTTCGGCACCGCAGAACTAAATCGCTCCCATGAACGGGAGCATCGTGCGCCTCGACGCGCTTCGTGACAGCTTGCTCGTGGAAAAAACCGGCAACCCTGAGCTTCGTCGTCTGGAAGCGGAGGGTGTGGAAGTGATGATCCAGAAGCTAGAGCGTCAGCTCGCCGAGTACATCACACACCGTGACAGCACAGCGCCCCGCCCCAAAGCCGCCTAATCCCCAGGTGTCATCAGTGCTTGCGCCAGCTCAACGATTCCTGTCTTATCGGAGACGGAGAGCAGCGCCCTTTTAATCTTGATGTATTCCACGGGAAGTATTCCGCGCCCCTCAAAATATGAGCGTGGGCGGTGCACGTCCACGCGATAGAATTCAGTGCCCATGAAACTGCTTCTTGATAATGTCCTGTGGAACAGCCTCTCGGGGGCGCACACGAAGTTCTCGGTGGGGACGGCGACGGCGCGCCGGTACGCGCCGGGGTTCTCGCCGATTGTGGGGTTTGCGACGCCGCACCAGCCCGACTTTGAGGCCCTTGCGCCCTATTGTGAGCTGGGCGAGCACTTCTACTGCGACGACTGGTCTGGACCTGCGCCCGACGGCTGGCAAGTTGAGTTCGAGTCCACGATGTTCAAGCTGGTCTGGGAGGGCGAGATGCCTGAGGTTGATGACGTACCCTATGCCGTGGATTTGAAAGCGGAGCACGCCGAGAAAGCGCTGGAGCTGGCGACTCTAACGCATCCAGGGCCGTTTGGCCTGCGTACGCTGGAGCTGGGCGATTATTTTGGTATCTTCGAGGACGAGCGTCTGGTCGCGATGGCGGGAGAGCGCTTTCAGGCAGGGCCGTTTCGTGAGATCAGCGGGGTCTGCACGCACCCGGAGTTCCAGGGACGCGGCCATGCGCGGCGGCTGATGCACAAGCTCATCCTGCGCGAGCTTCGGCGCGGCGAGACACCGTTTCTGCACGTGATGCACGATAACCTCCTGGCCCGCAGCCTCTACGAACGCATGGGCTTTGTCTACTACCGGGAGTCGGTGGTACGTGTCGTGGCGCGAAGCTAGCACCAGTTCGATGACTCCGATCAGAGTAATCACTTGGTATCGGGAGGTGTTATACTACATTTAAAGTGGCATTTCATGACTTTATTGTCAGGTTGCCGCAATGCATCGGCCTATCCCACAAGGAGAACTTTGGGAAAGAGCCCAAAGACGGGCGGATGCTTGTATAGGAAGGAAGTTTGTTATGAAATCAAGCTGGCTCATATTTTCTGTTGTTTCGTTATCTGCTATATCCCTGCCCGCAGCACCACTCGCCCAGACGAAACCACTCACAGGGACCATCGGCGTAATAGGAACGCCCTCTCGGATTGGCAAGTACCAGATCATCTTGACAGGAGCGAGCTTTGCCACGCGTGTCAACAGCAACGACATGGCAGTCGCCGGTCAGGGCAAGAAGTTCCTCGTGCTCAACTACACCGTGCAAAATCCTGGCACCCAGGAGCTTGGATTTGATGGGAGCCTCGTTCGATTCACAGTCGTCGGTGCCGACAATGCGAACTATGAGAATGTCGAGGTGGCTCTCAATCCAGAGAAGATGTCACAGGTGAGCGTGCAACTAAAGCCCGCACAGAAAGCTCCTTTCGTGACCTACGTCGAGGTTCCCGCAAGCGACCCTATCCCAAAGCTGATCGTCCTGAGCGGCAATGCGCCGGTAATCCGCTTCGATCTGAAGGGGAAGGTCAAGAAGTTCACGGGCATGTACGCGGCCCCCGATGGCGTCACCGCGCTTGACACGGGCAAGGCGAAGCTAAAGGAAAAAGTCGAGCTGGGCTTTTTAGACTTCACCGTGGAGAAAGTCGAAGAAAGCGCGGTAGCACTCGGCGAGGTCACCCCAGACGAAGACAAGAAGCTCGTAGTGGTTCATGTCGCCTACACAAATCCAGGCCAGCTAGCAAGGGAGATTAACTGGGGCAATTACACGTTGGCTATGAAGGATGCGAACAACGAGCCGATGGATTTCCAAAACACATTGTTCAATGCGGTGGGAAATACGAGCCTAAACTCGGAAATCAAGCCAGGCGAGACAGTGCGTGGCCGATTGATCTTCTCGGCGGCGAAGGATGCGAAACCGGATTCCCTCACGTTCACGCTCAGTGAAATTCGCTCCGCCATTGTCTCGCTAAAATAGCCACCACACAATTCAGCGGGAGGGGCTGGGGGTGGTTCGAAGCGCGCGCGGGGATGCCCCCAAAGCGCTTCGGATGGTCTTATTGAACAGATGCAGGTCAGGAATCCCGACAGCGATGGCGACGGATTTTATGGGGAGCGTGGACTCTTTGAGTAAGTGCTCGGCGCGCTCGATGCGACGATTTCGAAGATAGCCAATCGCGCTCGTTCCCACTTGCTGCTGGAAAAGCCGCCCCAGATAGCTGTACGAAACGCCCGCTTCACGGGCGAGCTGCGCGATACTCAGCGGCTCTCCGAGGCGCTGCTCAATGCGCTCGATGGTCGCGGCAACGGCGGGATGGCCTGCGGTATTCGTACGAGCCTGAGGGGCCGGGCGCTCGGTGAGCTGGCAGAGAATCTCCCACAGCCGTGCTTGCCGTCGCCAGCGCGGCAGGTGCGGCGCGAGCGCCACTTCCTCAAACTGGGTGTAGAGTGCTGGAAAGCGTGCGCCCAGGTCCTGCATCAGTGGAATTGTCCCCGTACTAGTGCCCGGCAGCAGGCGGAAGTGCGCGTACAGATGCGGCGACGGCCCCTCGTAGCAGTAGAGCACGGGCTGGTTGGGCGGGGTGAGTCCCACAAAGCCAGGGCGGATCGGAAAGACCTGCCCGGCCAGCTCCAACGTGGCGCGGTAGCGGTAGAAGTGCAGCGACCA
>JANNDD010000691.1:0-12239 GCA_031387365.1 Armatimonas sp.
ATGCTCCGGGGAATCCCCACATCGCTGGGGCAGCGGAACATCTGGTCGTTTTTGACGTAGGGCATAGCGAAGACACGCGGATCGTAGGGCAAGCCCGTGACTTTATTGATAGGGCGGCAGGGCTTACAGGGAAACGCCGCGCCGGGTCGCAGTACCCACTCGCCGTTCGCTGCTGTGGGCGAGTTGTTGGGGGGAAAGCTCTCGTCGTAGTCTTGGACATACATCATCCAGGCCGTCCCCATCTGGCGGACATTGGAGACACACGAGGTCTGGCGCGCTTTTTCCCGTGCCTTGGAGAAGACGGGAAAGAGAATGGCGGCCAGTATAGCAATGATGGCGATAACAACTAGAAGCTCAATCAGGGTAAAGGCTTTTTTCATTAACATTAGTTTCCTAGGGTGTGTCACGGCATCATACCGGTGGAATGCGATCCCTTCCACTACTGCGCGGGTGAAGGCAGGGAGAGAGACAGGGGAAGGCAGGGTATGCTGGTCAGTATGCATGTCCCTGAAATTATTGCCAAAAAGCGTGACGGCGCTGTGCTGACGGCGGAAGAAATTGCATTCTTCATTGACGGCTACACGAGCGGCGTGATCCCTGATTATCAGGCAGCCGCGCTGCTTATGGCGATCTACCTGCGGGGGATGAGCACGCAAGAGACGGCGGCATTGACGGCAGCGATGGCGCGCTCCGGACAGCAGCTTGATCTCTCGGAGTTTCCGGGCGCACTGGACAAGCACTCCACGGGCGGGGTAGGTGACAAGACCAGCCTGATCGTCGTCCCTATTCTGGCGGCGGCGGGCGTCCCTGTTTGTAAGATGAGCGGGCGTGGGCTAGGTCACACAGGAGGGACTCTCGATAAACTAGAGGCAATTAGTGGGTTCTCCGTGGAGCGGAGCGCGGAGCAGATGCTTGCGCAGGTGCGGGCGATTGGCGCGTGCATTGTCGGGCAGACGGCGACTCTGGCTCCAGCGGACAAGAAGCTCTATGCCCTGCGCGATGCCACCGCGACCGTGGCGTGCTTGCCACTGATTGTCTCCTCGATTCTCTCCAAGAAACTCGCGGGCGGCGCTCCGGCGTTTCTCTTCGATGTGAAAGTGGGCAGTGGCGCGCTGATGAAAACAGAAGCGGAGGCAGTGGCGCTGGCGGAGGCACTGGTGGCGGGCTCGGTTGCAAACGGACGGCGGGCGACGGCGCTCGTGACGGACATGAGCCAACCCTTGGGGCGCACGATTGGCAATGCGCTGGAGGTGCAGGAGGCGAGTGCGCTTCTGACAAACCCAGCGCAGGCGGAGCCACGCTTGCGGGGGCTGTGTCTGCTTCTGGCGGCGCATGGCATCGCACTGGCGCAAGGAGTCGCGCTCGAAGAAGGGCAGCGGCGGGCACAAAGTGTGCTGGAGTCCGGGGCTGCGCGACGAGTTTGGGAGGCACTGGTGGCGGCTCAGGGAGGAGAGAGCAGTGCGCCGCTTCCTCAGGCACCGACCCGTGAATGGATTGTTGCAACTAAGGCGGGGTATCTCCAGTGTATTGACACGCAAGCCCTCGGTGAGCTGGTTGTTCGGCTGGGCGGGGGGCGCGTTCGCAAAGAGGAGGCGATAGATCCGTCCGTGGGGCTGGAGCTCTTTATCAAGGTGGGCGATCCCGTAACACTTGGTCAGACTCTCGCGCGGGTTCATGCTCGCGATACCGAGGCTGCGCAGGCCGCTCAGGCGGAGGTTATTGCTGCACTTGAGATCGGCAGGAGCCTAGGGCACGTTCCGCCCTTAGTCCTGCACTGTATAAACTAATAAACTAAATCAGTGGTAAAAATACGGGTTTGAGGCAGTATAAATACGGGTTTTCTACCGTGCCCGAATTTGTGGCAGGCTTTTTGTGATATTCTTCAACGACAAGGGAAGAAACCTAAATGAAGACCCTCTTTAATACCTATACAATCTTGAGTTTGATTCTTGTACAGGGTGTTTTGAACACGAATACGGCGTACGCACAACGTCGAGATACCAGCCCTCCCTCGGGAGTGGTGTTGCCCGCTTTTACATCTCAGCGGGTGACTTCTGGCCGTGATCGGTTCTTAAACGAGCCTGTGCTCACTACCGATGCTCTGGTGGAGTCGCTCAAGACCAATAAGATTTTCCGGAGCAATATCGCCAAGCACTTCGGTCTGCCTGAGGAGCGTGTCGTCAGCTTTGTGGAAGACGCGCTGGTTCCCTACATTCTGCCTCAGGATACACCCGTAACCAACTACGGTGTGACAAAAGCGGGCCTGATCTACGGCAAGAAAATGTCTCTCAAGAAGGGCACCCGTGTCTGGGCGACCCGTGATGGCACCCCCGTTTTAAAGTGGATCTGCTCCAACCCTCTCTCCCCCAAGCCCCCTGTGCTAAAAGAGAAGCCCAAGCCCAGTACGGTGAGTAGCCGAAAAGTTCCCAGTGGCCTTGAGCAAGTGACTTCTAATCTGCAGGCCCCGGCAGGACTCGAAGGCCTCCCCGGCGGCGAAGTGGCGCTCAATCTGCCCCCTGATCCGGTCTTTGTGCCGACTCCCAAGCCCGTCGTACCCACTACGAAGCCGACTCCCAAGCCTGTTCCCACACCGACTCCTGCGCCCGGACCAGGGCCGGGACCGCTTAACAAGGTTGCTCGCACAGGGCTGCCGCTTCTGCCGCTTGCAGGAATTGCGGGCGCTGTGGTGCGCTCCGTGAAGCAGCCAGTGTCGGTGGAAACCGAGGAGAGTGCGACGGCGCTTGAGTCAGGAGCTCTGGCGGCAACGACCGGCACCTTGGCGAGTCGAGGGCGCAGCGTGAACTCTGTGCCCGAGCCAGGGACACTTCTGCTGGCCGCACTGGGCCTGGCTGGTCTGCCTCTGCTGCGCCGTCGTAAATAAGCACTAGGCGGATTTAATTCCCGCGGGCTCGCTCTCTTTGAGGGTGGGCCCGTTTTGTTTTTCTCGCTGGAGCTGCTCGCGCCACTGACTGAGCAGTGTTCCCAGAGTGACCCCAAAACTATCGTAGAGCACATCAGCGGCGACTCCCCAGCGCGACGGAATAAAGCTCTGGTGCCACTCGTCACTGGCGGCAAAGCCGATGCCTAGCACCAGAGGCAGAAGGACGTGGCGGCTACGAAAGTGGGGGCTGCCGCTCCGAGCGGCTCGGTAGGCCAGCAGTGCGAGGAGCAAGTATTCCAGAACATGGCTCGTCTTACGGATGTTAAAATCAATCCGATCCACCTGGGCAGGAGTGAGCTGTGCCGCTAGCGAGGGAGCGAGCCTGCGCAGAATACTATGCATCAGAGGCCGGGTGTGCTCTGCGGAGCCACTATCGCCTGACATCGTGAAAATGAAACCCATCCAGATCAGGAGGGGGAGGGTGTAACGAACAAAGCGGCGCATTGTCTGTAAGTATATGTTAAACTGGTTTAGATAGGCAAACAGTGGGGCATACTTAAATCGGCGCAGGAATGGATCTTTTTTCACCCGTAATTACCGTTTCGGAAGCACTCTCCCCACACAGCAGGGAAGCTGCACTGCGTCAGGATGCGCCCCTTGCCGCCCGGATGCGCCCTCGTCTTCTAGATGAGCTCGCCGGGCAGACACATCTGCTCGCTGCCGGGAAGTCGCTGCGGCAGGCCATTGAGCGTGATGAGCTGCGCTCCGCGATTTTCTGGGGGCCGCCGGGCTGTGGGAAGTCTACCCTCGCCTCGCTGATCGCACGCACGACACGCTGTCACTTTGAGAGCTTTTCTGCCGTCACGGGGGGAGTCGCCGAGGTGCGCAAGCTTATCGAGGCGGCACGGGAGCGCCGTAAAGCCTACGGGCAGCGCACGCTTCTCTTTGTGGATGAGATCCACCGCTTTAATAAGGCCCAGCAAGATGCTTTCTTGCCTCATGTGGAAGACGGTACCGTAATCTTGATCGGCGCGACCACGGAAAATCCGTATTTCTCTGTCAATGCGCCCCTGCTCTCGCGGGCGCGGCTCTATCCTTTCCAGGCGCTGAGTGAGGACGACCTCGCGGCGCTGCTCACACGGGCTCTGACTGATGCCGAAAACGGGCTAGGAGCAAGAGAACTCGTGTTAGAACCTCAAGCCCTTGGGTTTCTCGCGGCAGCGGCGTCGGGAGATGCACGCTTGGCACTTGGTACACTGGAGCTGGCGGCGGCGCTGGCACAGAGTGGAGTCATCACTCTGGCGGATGCCGAGGAGGCCGTTGGCCAGCGCTCCATTGGCTACGATAAGTCTGGCGACACGCACTACGACATGGCCTCCGCCCTCATCAAGAGTATCCGAGGCTCCGATCCGGATGCGGCGATTTATTATTTGACCCGCATGCTCGAAGCCGGGGAGGAGCCTCGCTTTCTTGCCCGCCGCCTCGTCATTTTGGCATCGGAGGACATTGGCTGTGCCGATCCGAGTGCGCTGCCCCTCGCTATGGCGGGCTTTCAGGCAGTTGAGGCTATTGGCATGCCCGAGTGTGCTCTGAACCTGGCGCACGTGACCCTCTATCTGGCGGCGGCTCCGAAGTCCAATGCCTGTACGAAGGCGCTGGGGCGAGCACGCGATGACATTCGCAACGCGGCGTTCTCGGGGATACCCAAGCCCCTGCGTGATAGCCACGCGAAAGGAGTTCAGGCACTTGGGCATGGAGTTGGCTATCTCTCTCCTCATGACTATCCCGAGGGCTTTGTGCGGCAACGCTACTTACCTGAGGGGCTCCCCGAGAAAAAAGAGCCTTACTATCAGCCGACGGAAAACGGTGTCGAAGCGAAGATTAAGGCGCGTCTTGAGCGTCTCTGGAGCGATGAAATCAATGAGGTGCGCTAGATGCTAGAGGCACGGGAAGCGGCGTGGCGCGCGGCAAAGAGCCCTGTGGAGCGCATTGATGCGGCCAATCGCCTGGCACAGGTGCTCGCTCAGACGGATGTGGGGCGCTGCCGTGAGCTGGCCGAGGAAACCTATGAGGCTGCCCATGCACTTGGCTACCTACCAGGCGAGGCGGGAGCACTCCGTTACCGCGCTATCTGTCGGCTGATTCAGGCGGATTTAGAGGGGGCAGAAGCCGACTACCAGGCAGCTCTGGCACTGAGTCGAGAGCTGGGGTTACGGGAAATTGAGGCAAGCTGTCTTCTGGGGCTGAGCACGCTCCAGCGCAAAGCAACCAACTACGCCGAAGCGATGGCACTACTTCTCGAAGCACGTCGCCTGCGTCAGGAGGAGGGTGACCCGACGGGCGAGGTCGCCGTCCTCAACAACTTAGGGGCGCTCTGCCTGGAGCTTGGAAGCTACGATGAGGCGATGGCTTTCTTACTCGTGGGGCTGAAAATGGCAAGAGAGAATCAGCTCGCTGACTACGAGATCTTCTGCCTTTCCAATGTGGCAGGGATCAAGCGGGAGGCGGGGGATCTTGAGGGAGCCGCTGCGGATCTAAGTTTCTGTCTGACACTGGCAAAGACTCTGGGTAACAACTATATCCGCCCTCACCTGCTCGCCGCTCTCTGTGAGGTGCACTTAAAAGAGGGCCGGATTGAGGAGGCGCTACGCGTCAATGAGGAAGCACTCACTCTCGCAAGCGGCGGCGAGGACCGTCAGGTGGAGCTCTCGTTGTTGGTTCACTTAGGGACGATCTGTAACGAGCTGGGCATGCCGGAAGCAGCCGAGGCGGCATTTACCCGGGCACTGGAGCGTACCGAGCGGCTGGGGGACTTAGAGCGACGGCTGGAGACACTCTGTCAGGCAGCAGTGTTCTACCAGAGTCAGGAGCGAGTGCCCGAAGCACGCCGGACATTCCATGAAGCGCTGGAGCAGGCCAATCAGGCGGGCGCACGACGTCATCTCCCACGAGTGCTGCGTGGGCTGGCCGCCGTCGAGCCAGAGCAGGCGCAGCACTATCAGGAGCAGGCGGATGCCATCGAGGCGGCGCTCAAACAACAGGCCCTCAAGAGCCGCCAGCTTGCTTTAGAGGCGCTGGGCTAGGTGCGGGTTAACGCAGGCAGTGCGACGTGTTATAATGGCGTGTGCTATCGCTACTTCAACGACCCGGCGTTCGGCAACTGATCAAGTTTTGCCTCGTCGGGCTATCCTCTTTTATGATTGATGCGGGCTTATTATATTGGCTGCACTTTAATATAGGACTGTCTGTGGCGGTGGCGGGGACGCTCTCTTTTCTGTGTGCGGTTACCAATGGGTATTTCTGGAACAGTCGCTGGACCTTTCAGGATCGCCAGAGAGACGCCAAGAAGCAGTATCCAAAATTTCTGGCAACAAACGTGGTGGGCTGGGGCCTAAACCTCACCATCATGACATCGGCGATTGTGCTGGCAATGCGTCTGGGAATGATGCATACGCACCGAGAAACAAGTGAGATTCTCCAGATAATCGCGACCGGACAGGGCAAGAGCGAGTTTAGCCCGTTCGTGCTGCTGGGAGCAAAAGTGGTGGCTACCGTGATCGTGGTCGCCTGGAATTTTACAGCCGCCCGGCTATGGACGTTTAAAAAGACGGCCTCTGATGGGGCGGACTCTGAATAAATATAAATGTTGAGTTGGTTTGTTGGAGCGTGCGGCAGCGTTGCCCTGCGCACCGATAGGAGATAGGTTTTTGAAGGAAATTATTGTCAATAGCGACGCGCGTGAGACGCGTATCGCTGTCCGCGAAGACGGGCAACTGATTGAGTTACATATTGAGCGCGATGAGCGTGTGGTGGGGAGCATCTACAAAGGGCGCGTGGATAATATCGTCGCTGGGATTGATGCCGCCTTTGTGGATATCGGGCTGGATCGCAACGCTTTTCTCTATGCTGGGGATATCATTCCGGGCGGTGGTGGCGACGACCTAGACGATGAAGGTAACTTTGACCGACGGGGGCGACGGCCACGCTCCCACACGCCCATCCGTGATCTCGTACGGCGTGGACAAGAAGTGCTGGTGCAGGTTACTAAGGGCGCACGTAGCACCAAGGGCAGCCGGGTCAGCACTCGCATCTCGCTGCCGGGGCGCTACCTGGTCTTCATGCCGGAGGAGAACTCCACGGGGGTCTCACGCAAGATAGACGATCCACGTGAGCGGGATCGCCTGAAGAAGATCATCGAGGGCATTCGCAAGCCTGGCTACGGCTTGATTGTACGCACCGAAGCCGAGGGCAAGACCGAGCGTGAGCTGCGCCAGGATCTGGAGTTTCTGGAGCGAACCTGGGCGGAGATTCGGGGCAAGGCCAATAAAACGCCCGCGCCCAATCTAGTCCACGCCGACCTTACTCTCCTGCTGCGTATCCTGCGCGATACCTTTGGCTCCGATGTTGAGAAGATGTACCTGGACTCCGCCGCGGAGTACAAAAAGGCCCACGAGCTTCTCGACTTTTTCGGCCCCAGCCTGAAAGATCGCGTGGTTCTCTACGATGGCGACAAGGCGATCTTTGAGCACTTTGCCATTGAGAGCGAGATCGAGCGCTTCCTCAAGCGGCGGGTTCCGCTCAAGTCCGGCGGCTATCTGGTCATTGATCAGGCGGAAGCACTCACGGCGATTGATGTCAACTCTGGCAAGTTCGGAGGCAAGACGGAGGGGCTCAACGACACGATTGTCCAGACGAACCTAGAGGCTGTCAATGAGATTGCCCGTCAGTTGCGGCTTCGTGATATGGGCGGCATTCTCGTGCTTGACCTGATTGACATGAACAATGCCGGGGATCGCCGCAAGGTCGAGCAGGCGTTTGAGAGTGCGCTCAAGACGGATAAAAACCGCTGTAAAGTCAGTCATATCTCCCCGCTGGGCCTGATTGAGATGACCCGCAAGCGCACCGGCGAGACGATCAACGAGCAGATGGACGAGATGTGTCCCTACTGCGCCGGAACGGGCCGGGTATCGTCGCCGCAGAGTGTCGCTTTGAATATCGAGCGGGAGCTACGTCGCCGTGCACGCAGTGAGAAGGGCGAGGCGTTCCTGGTGAGCTGCCATCCTCTGGTCGCTGCGGCAATGGTGGGCGAGGATGGCTCCGAGCTGGAGGAGCTGGAGCACGCGCTGGAGCGGGGAATCTATATCCGTGCCAACGAGCTGGGCCACCATGAGAAGTACGAGCTGACCACGGGGCGCTTAGATGACTTTGACCGACGCTACGGCACGATCAAGCGTGGGCAGATGATTGACGCGCGGGTGCTGACCATTAGTGACGGGACACCTCCGGTCGCGGCGGGCATCACGGAGGGCGGCATCATTGTCTTTGTGCCACCGACGGGTCGCCAGCCGGGGCACGGGGTTCGTGTCCGTCTCGCCGCCGTGAGCCGCTCCTTTGCCATTGGCGACGTGCAGGGCAAGGGCGGTAGTGGTGGCGGTGGCAACGAGCCTCCCGCTGCGCCCAAGCCCGAGCCGCCCCGTGCCGCTCCCCGTGAAAAAGAAGCACCTGCCACCGACGACAACCGGAGCCGCCGCCGCCGCCGCCGTGGCGGACAGCGCACCGAAGCCGCCGCTTAGCGGGGGATCGCCTCCCCCCGCGCACCCCGCAAGCGGGAACCCCACGCGACCCCCTCCCGATAACGGGAGAGGGTTGCTTTTTTTACGGTACGATCTTCGCGACGGGATCGCTCCAGGGGCTCTTGCCCGCCGCCCCGATTGCCGCTACCCGCACACTGACTTTATGGCCGCTTGTCAGACCCGCGAGAGTGTGCGACGACTTCGTGACAACGCCCGCTTGCTGCCAGCCGCTCACCTGAGCCGGGTCTGGGGTGGTCTCAATCGTGTAGCTGGCCGCGCCCTTCACTCTGTCCCAGTGCAAGTCCAGCTCGCCCTCGTCATCGCCCACGCTCACGGTCAGGGCGTGGGGAGCGGGCAGCTCGCCCACGGGCCGCGCATCGGTGCGCACGTCGAGTCCCGCGCTCTTGATCTTTGCCTCGTCGCCCTGGCTGGTGTCTTCGATATGGGAGCCAAGCCGGGTAAAGCTGCCGTCAAAGGCTCTCTCCACCGTATTCAGAGCCGCTGTCTTCGCCGCCGCCGCACTGCGCGCCTCGATTGCTGCGTCGTAGCCGCTCTCTAAAGTGCTGGTTGCCGCTGTTAGTTCTGCGCTAAGTGCTGCCACAGTGGGGAAGTTTGGGTTCCCCATAAGCTGTGCAAGCACTTGCCTGGCCTTACGAATCTTTTCAGGAACGGAAATATCTTGCAGTTGAAGCTTTACTCGTGTCATTTTGCGATGCTCTTTCTACACCCTTTGTTGGTGTATGTGAACACAGTGCTGCTCTGGACAGATACGACTTGCAAATCCACTGACACAGCCACTGTGTGTGTTGATTTTATCGCTGTGTGTGCTTTGTTTGCCAGTGTATCCGTGAACACGAAAATAAAATCTTTTGATCTGTCTTTTATCGCTTGACATTTTCTTTTGCTTTGGGGTAAAATATAAGTAACTTCCTCTCCCCGCCACCTCTCCCCGCGAGAGAAAGGAGGAGGGTGGAAGCATCCCAGAAAGCAAGGCGTACCGTGACTGTACGCTCGTAAGAGTTGTGCGTGCAGTGCGCCTGGGGACTTAAATGGCTATCGAAGATCGCGACGATTATGTAGATATGGTTGCCCAAGCAGTGATAGACCGAATAGAGGGAAGTCAGCGTATAAACAGCCTTGTCGAACAAGTTGTCGCTCGTGTTATCGAGATTCAGAAGAAAGAAGCGGCGCTTAAAGCTCAAAACGAAGCGGTGTCTTCTCCAAAGGATGAGGTAGGAAATGGATAACGTTGAGAATACGGTTGAAGAAGTAGAACTGACTGCGGCAGAGAAGCTGGCACAATTCGAAAAAGAGAAGCTCAGTCGTCGGCAAGCCTTGGCAAGATTCGGTTTCCAAGCCGGAGCCGCCGCTATAGCTGCACTAACTGCGGATGATCTCCTGCGTAAAGTGGGTAAAGAGATGCAGCGTCGTGCTGGGGATAACAGAGTCGCTCAGCAGGTTGCAAGCGAGTTCCAAAATGCTGGACTTGCTCTTGCAACTCCACCAGAATGTTTAGGGTGTACTACGGGTTGTGTTCCAAGCGCGACACAGAAATGCGAAGTCTGTTTACCAACCTGTGGTAGCAACAAGAAAAAGTTAGTTTGGAAAACATGTTCAGAGTGTGATACTGGCCTTGAAGATGCATTATCGGCATGTTCAGAGTGGCCTTCCGGTTCAGATGAGAGAACTCTTTGTATGACAGCAGCCTATAGAGGGTGGTGTCAGTGTAAAACATGCAATTGTCCTGGGACACCACCAAATGCCAATTGCGATAATTGTACATCTGTAGGTTGTTGAATCTGTAGGTTGTTGAAATGGAAGGGTTCATTTAATTTAGTCATGCTGAATGTAGTGAACCCTTAAATGAAGTTAAAAAGGAAGAATCATGAAATTCTATTTGTCTGCCTTGTTTGGGTTTATTATATTGTCTGGATGTAAACAGAAGCCTGAAATGAAAGAAGTTGAAAATTATAAATCTGATTGGAAGAAAAGATTTTCTGATATGACTCATTCTGATATTTCAAAAATCGATAAAGATAAAAAATCATCAATATTAGTTAATGAATACACTAGTAAAATGTTGGAATTCAGGAAAAGAAACCTGGTTAAATGATAAGATAGATATTTTGCGATAAAATTGAAAAATGATAGGTAGGATATTGTAAAGATTGAAACATTTATATGATGTAATGAAATCAAATAGTGGGAATTTAGATCATGTTTGTATCGTGTATTTCTGGTCTAAATCATGTTCCGCCTGTCATGCAAATATGCCGCATTTGCAAAAGCTTCGTGATGAGTACGGCCCCAAAGGCTTGCATGTCGTGGCGGTGCATCGGCCTATGGGTGAGTTCGATCTTGACGAGGCCAAAGTGCTGGAAGTGGCAAAAGAGCTTGGCATTACCGAGAAGCTGATCTTTGACAACGATCACTCTATCGGCGATGAGCTGAAAGTAGACGCGTGGCCGACGTATTTTCTGTTTGACAAAGACGGCAAGGTGCGCCGTCACGCCAAAGGGCAGTTTGGCGTGAAGATGATCGAACAGGCGCTCATTCGGCTCTTCGACGAAGACGAGGCGCAGGGCAAAGAAAAATCCGCTGAGGCCATAACCGAATCCTTTCCGCTGTCCTTTGCGCTCTAGCTTTGCATTGTGCTGTAGCTTTGCATTGCCCTGTGAGGAGATTAATAAAACATGTCCCAACCCCTCTCGACACTCTCGACACTGCCAGAGCGGGCGCAGGTCTCCCAGCCCGCACCACCGTTTCAAGCGCCTGCCGCCTTCCCCGGAGAGAGTATTGCTCAACCCGTCAAGACCCTCAGCCTCACCGACTACCAAAAGCGCTGGCTCCTTTTTTTCTGGTACCCGCTCGACTTCACCTTCGTCTGTCCCACCGAATTGCTCGCCCTCTCCGACCGACTCGCCGAGTTCGAGGCGCTGGACTGCGCGGTTCTGGGAGCCTCGACCGATAGTGTCTACAGCCACCGTGCCTGGATGCAGACTCCACGCGAGGCAAATGGGCTGGCAGGGCTGGCCTTCCCTTTGCTGGCAGACAAGACCCTCACCATCGCACGGCGCTATGGAGTGCTTCTGGAAGAGCAGGGCCATAGCCTGCGCGGGGCGTTTCTCATTGACCCCGAGGGCATCCTTCAGTTCTCCACGCTCTATGCGAGCAATATCGGACGGAGCGTAGACGAGCTTCTGCGTACCCTCGCCGCCCTTCAAGCAGGAGGACTCTGTGGCTCGGACTGGAAGCCCGGTCAGCCGACCTTGCAACCGGGAAAAAGCTCATGAGAGCCGGGAGTAAGCTCATGAGAAAATCTTCGGAAGCCGTAACCAAATCGCTTTCGGTAACGTACTTGTAACTATGAACACTGCCCACCCCCTAGCCCCCGTCCGACGGGGGAACTCTGGCTTTACGCTCATTGAGCTTCTTGTCGTGATCGCTATTATCGCGATTCTGGCCGCGATTCTCTTTCCGGTCTTCGCGACAGCGCGGGGCAATGCGCGTAAGATGGCGTGTCTGTCCAATCTGAGGCAGATCGGGATGGCGAACCTGATGTACTCCCAGGACTACGACGACTATCCCGTGTGGGGCGGTGATCCGCCGGACTTGAACAGCGGTGGGTGGGGCGGAAATACCGACATCGCGAGTATGCGGCCCCAGTACGAAGTCCTGATGCCCTACATGAAAAGCCGCGATATCTGGCGCTGCCCAGCCGATGGGGGCTTCGACAACTGTGGGCCGTTTGAGGGGACATTTTTACCGTCGCACCCGAGCAGCTA
>JANNDD010000699.1:0-1787 GCA_031387365.1 Armatimonas sp.
GGCTTTCCATCAGGGCCAAGAAGTCTATCATCCACGGTGAGCAGCTTGAGGTTCTTCTCTTTGCACTTGGCCACAATGGTAGCGCCCAGCTTGGTGTCGGGGGTACAGATAATCAGCCCTTGTGCGCCCTGCGTGGCGATATTGTTGATTTGGCTGTCGACCCCCTCGGCATCCTTGGCCTCCAGCTTAATCAGGGTGAAGCCATATTTCTTGGCTGCCTCCTCGGCAAACTTCCACTCCGTCTGGAACCAGGGCTCAGTGGCATCTTTGACCACAAACCCGATCTTAATATCGGACTTGGGAGTATCCGCAGGCTTGTCACCACCGGAGGCAGGCGTGTTATTGCTCGGGCAGCCGGTGAGCGTCAGTGCCCCAAGAGCTGCCATCATCAGAAAATATCGTCGCTTCATACTGTCTGAGTTCGACAGAGCGCCCTGGATTTCCTGCTACAGGCGGGGGAAAATGGCCTGGATCTCAGCTAGGACGCGCTGGTACTCCGGGTCGCCGGTGATTCCCTCACGCCAGGCGAGGCCGCAGGCCATCAAGTCAAAGATTTTCTGCACACGGGCACCAGGGATCGGCTGGCCGTCGGCGCTTCGATCTCTTCCAAGCAGCCAGAGCGTGTCACAGGTCTCGACGGCAGCCTCAATATCATGGGTCACTAAGACAAAGGTCTTGTGTTCGTCCACGGCGGCGGCTTCTCCCAGTAGCTTGATGACGTTGCGCACGGCAACGGGGTCAAGGCCCGAGAACGGCTCGTCCATAAGAACCAGAAACTCTGAGCAGAGCAGCTGCTGGGCGATGGCGACACGCTGACGCTGGCCACCGGAGAGCTGAATCGGGTACTTCTTGGCATGTTCGCCCATTCCAAAGCGCTCCAGCATGTTCATGGCGACCGTGGGATTGTTGTCGGCAGCGACCAGTAAGTTACTCAGAACCGTGCGGTGGGCAAAGAGGGGATAGTCCTGCGCGACCACGCCGACCGTGCCACGCTTCACGGGATGGGCATCGGCTCCCAGCAAGACTTTCCCACTTGTGGGCTCCATCAGCCCCGCGAGGATGCGAAAGAGCGTGGTTTTCCCGACACCTGATGGCCCCAGAAGCCCGATGATCTGGCCCTGCTCGCGCCCCGGAATATGGACATTTTTGACCTCCGCGTTGACCTCTTTTAAGATGGGGCGGCCATTGTAGCTGTGAGAAATATTCTCCAGCTTGAGCAGCGTCTCGCGCATCTCGTAGTTTGTATTCGGGGTGCTCATGCGTCGCTCCGCTCTTTGTTGAGATCCGCCCAGGGACAGACAATCTGCCGGATCAGGCCCACGGCATAGTCTTGGAACAACCCTACACAGAGCACAATGAGCTGGATAGCGAAGACTTTGTCCATGTGAAAGTACTTGCGCTGAATATCCAGAGCTACACCCAGCCCGCCCTCGCTGCGGTAGAGCGCCTCCACCATCGGCAAGAGCGTCCACGCAATCGCGGCGTTCTGGCGCACGGCATCGAAGACTTTGTCTATTGTCCCCCGAACCACCACCTCCCAGACCACGCGCCACTCGGAGAGCCGGAGCGTGCGTGCGTAGTCGTACTGTGACCGAGGGATCTCGGCAATAATCGAGAGCAAGGAAGTTAGCAGAAAGACGCTCATACCCAGCGTCAGCATCGCAAGCTTGACCGGCCGATCTCCGCCCAGCATTAGGGTGAAGACCACCGAGAAGCCCACCAGTGAGAGGAACCGCCCACGCGAGACCACGAGCGCCAGAGGCCGAAAAACCGGAATCACCGTCAGA
>JANNDD010000725.1:0-8806 GCA_031387365.1 Armatimonas sp.
CAATCTCTTCTCGCCCGATATTCTCGTCGTGGACACGTTTCCGGCAGGGAGTTTCCATGAGCTCTACGATGTGCTGGATCTCGGTAGTAAGAATGTCTTCGTCTGCCGCGCGGTGCGGCCCGATGTCGCAAACCAGCCGACCTTCCAGAGTGCGCTACGTGGCTACGACAAGATTATTCTGCCCGAGGAAGACGGCGTCAACGACACGCCGCTCCCCGAGCAAGCGCAAGAGAGAGCTGTTGGGGTACCGCCGATCCTGCTGCGCTCCGTCGAGGAGACCTACGGAAAGTCTGAGGCACGGGAGCGGCTAGGCATTCCGGCGGGGGTAAAAGCGCTCTATGCCTCGACCGGCGGCGGTGGGGATAAAGATGCCGAGGCACTCTTTGAGCAGCTTGTTGTGGCGGCGCACGCCCTGCCGGAGATTCACTTCACGCTTGGGGCCGGAATGCTCTACCGAGGGCGTGAGTTTCCGGCTCCCAATGTCTCCTGGACGCGCCGCCCCGTGCTGAGCGAGTGCTTCCGGGCTTTTGATGGTGCGATCACGGCAGGCGGCTTTAACTCGGTGTGGGAGCTGCTACACAGCGGTGTCCCCTGCCTGTTTCTGCCACTGGCCCGCGGCTGGGACGACCAAGAAGCGCGGGTGGAGCGCTGCGTCGCGGCGGGTGCCGGGGTGCGGCTCACCGACTTGAGTGCGGAGGCGATTGCGACGGGTATCCAGAATCTTCCCCGAACGATCCCGCGCCTCGCACCGCGCAACGGAGCGCTCGCCGCCGCCGAAGAGATTCTCGCCCTGGTGTTTGACCGCAAGCTCCTCGAAGACGCAGCGCTTCTCTGCGATCCAGGTATGCTCTTTGCCGCCGCACAGAAAGGCATGACCGAAGAAACGCTCCTCAGAGCCGCCGCCAAGCGCTGGAAAGAAACCGAGGAGCACTCACCTGCTTCTGCAGAAGCACTACTCCAAGAGCTTCGCGCATAACTAAACACAGCCGCCGGTGTCAACCGGCGGCTGTGCTGCACCCTCTTAGTCTTCTGGTTTTTTGCTGGCGTCGAAGTACTCCACCGTCTTGACGGCATCGCCTTCGCGTAGCTCGATCAGCTTGACGCCTTGTGTGGAGCGGCTCTGGGTGGTCTTGATCTCGCTGACTTTCACGCGGATTCCGGTGCCGTGCTCCGTAACAATCATCAGGCGCAGGTTCTCCTGGCCCTCACGGGGTACGACACACGCGGCTTTCAGATGCCCGGTACGCACCGTGATGTCCATGGTCTTGAGCCCCTTGCCCCCACGCCCCTGCGTTTTGTAGGCCGCCATCGAGGTTCGTTTGCCCAGACCATTCGCGCCCACGACCAGCAAGTCGGAGTCATCGGAGGCGATATCGAGGCCCACGACGTGGTCATCTTCGCCATCCAGCACGATGCCGCGCACCCCACCCGACGCGCGGCCACTCGCACGCACATCGGATTCTTTAAAGCGAATCGCCATGCCCTTGATCGTCGTCAGCACGATGTTTTGATCACCGTCGGTGAGCTTCACCCAGTTAAGCTGATCGCCCTCATTCATGTCAAACGTCACCAGACCATTGGCTCGCAGGTTCGCGAACTCCGCAATGCGGGTGCGCTTGATCTCACCACGGACCGTCCCCATGAAGAAGTACCCCTCGGCATTCTTCAGATTACGGATCGGCACGGTCGCCGTGACATGCTCATCGGGCAGTACCTGAATCAGGTTAATGATATTAGTGCCCATCGCCGTCCGGCTTGCCTCAGGCACTTCAAAGGCTTTGAGTCGATAAACTCGGCCTCGATCCGTAAAGAAGAGAATATAGTCGTGCGTCGAGGCCATGAACAAGTGCTCAAAGCCATCCTCCTCTTTAGTCTTACCCGCGATCCGGCCCTTGCCACCCCGCCCCTGTGTCGGGAAGGTATCCATCTTCAAGCGCCGGATATACCCATCGCGCGTGATCGTAATGAGCATCTCCTCATCCGCAATAAGGTCTTCGAGGTTGATCTCCTCGGCCTCGGTTCGCTCCATACGGGTGCGGCGAGCATCGCCGAACTTATCGCGCAGGTACTCCAGGTCTTTTTGAATATGCGCGTCCACCCGGCGCGGATCCGCGAGAATATCTTCAAGGCGTGCGATCTCTTTAAGAATCTCACGGTACTCGCTCTCGATCTTGTCTTGCTCCAGCCCCGTCAGGCTTCGCAGCTGCATGCTCAAGATCGCTTCGGTCTGAATGCCCGTAAAGCCAAAGCGCTCGATGAGCCGCCCACGCGCCGCCTCGGTGTTGCGTGACTGCCGGATGATGGCGATCACTTCATCGAGGTTCTGCACCGCGATCTGATAGCCCTCTAAAATATGGGCGCGAGCCTTGGCGCGAGCCAGCTCAAACTTGGTACGGCGTGTGATGACCACTCTTCGATGGTCAATATACTCTTGCAGAATCGATTTCAATCCAACGAGCTTGGGCTGAAGAATCACGCGCGACTTATCTTTATTTTCCTTTTGATCCGTCTGATCAATGGTCTGAGCGATCAGTGTGATCAGATTGACACCGAAGTTCATGCGCATCGGAGTGTGCTTGAGCAGGTAGTTGAGAACTTTCTGCGGCAGCACATCGCGTCGCAGCTCGATCACCACACGAATGCCGGTCTTGTCGGTGTAGTCATTGACATTAGTAATGCCCTCAACTTTTTTCTCACGCGCCAGCAGCCCAATCTGCTCGATCAGCTTGCTCTTAATCACCTGGTAGGGCAGCTCGGTGATAATAATCGCACTCTTGCCGTTGTCCATCTGCTCAAAGTGAACTTTGGCCTGCATGGTCACCGAGCCGCGCCCGGTCTCGTAGGCGGCGCGAATTCCCTTTTGCCCTAAGATCAAGCCCGATGTTGGAAAGTCAGGGCCGGGAATAAAAGCCATCAGCTCTTCGGTAGTGGCCGCCGGGTGACGCAAGAGATGAATCAGCCCCCCACAGACTTCCGTGAGGTTGTGCGGCGGCATGTTGGTGGCCATTCCCACCGCAATCCCTGTCGCACCGTTACAAATTAAATTCGGGAACTTGCCCGGCAGCACCGATGGCTCCCGGCGCTCATTATCGAACGTCGGAGTAAAATCAACAGTGTCTTTTTCAATATCCTCCAGCAATTCCATTGCTAAAGGCGTCATTCTCGCTTCCGTATAGCGGTAAGCGGCCGGTGGATCGTCGTCAATAGAGTTATGGACAAAGACACCGCCACTCAGCAAGAAGTTATGGTGAGTATCTACCGTAATATCGTAGACATCCGCCTTCTCTTCTAGCCATTCGACGGAAACGATACGGTGATTGTAGTTTGCGGAAGCTGCCACAAGCTCTTCAAACGTTCCAAAGTAACTCTGCGCTTTTGCCCAACGTGGAATATTGTTGTTCGGGCGATTTGTTTCGTAGATCTCAGGAGTGAGCGTCGCCGCACCAAACTGAGCGATAAGCGCCGAGCCGTAGCGTCGTATTCGCTGTCGCACCACATTTTGCTTATAGCTTGGATCTTGCCAGCACTGTTTGAGGCTCTCAACAGCTTTCACATTGAGCTGTTGCATGTAGTCAGGATTTTCCGCTAGCCGTACCGCTGCCCTTCTCTGTACCCCTTCACGATGCGCCTGCTGGAAGTTTTTGTCCTGCCACTGCTCATTGATTTTCTCACGGTGCGCAATGCGTGTCCGGGGATCGTCCCAGAGCTTCTTCGCCATTTTCTGGTGGTGATCTGCCGCAAACTTGGCCCGATAGCTCTCGTCCTGCCAGAGCGCTTTCGACTGCTCGCTCAGACGTGCACGTAGCTCTGGCGACTGCATCGCCACTGTAATTGCGGCCACGATTTCTTCGCGCTTGCTGTCGTCCTGCCACATTGCCCGGCTCTTCTCACCCACAATACGCGAGACTTCCGCACGCTGCTCCGGAGTCAACGGACGTTTTTCAATGCCCTGAAGTGCCGCGCTCATTTTTATCCGATAGTCTGGATCAGCCCACAGAAGCCGCATGCGCTCGGCGATAACCGCACGCGCCTCAGTGTTCTGAGCGTAGTGCTCTTTCAGCCGCGCCCCTACTTTTTTTCCATTCTCCGCCCGAAACTCAGCACTCTGGTTCTGCGCCACCATCCGTTGGCGGCGTTCTTCACGTACTTCCGGGTTTTCATCGTAGAAGCGCTGGACTCCCTCGCGCTGTGCCGTGCGGAAAGCATCGTTCTGCCAGAGCTCGGCCAGATGGAGTGCATGTAGATGAAGGTGTTCGACAAACCCAAGCCGCTCAATGTTCTCAGGACGGTTATCGAATCGGTTGAAATTTTTATGGTGGCGCACAAAAGCCCCCATTGCCGAACCAACACGACCCATTTTTTCATTAAAGGCATCCGCAATGCGGTGTACAAACTCCCACTGCCCTGTCTGCGGCTGCTGGACGCGCAAGTAGTTGTTGAGCCCCTCTTTCACAGGGGCTGTGTCGAAGTAGCCTGGCATGAGGCTATCTTCGGGAGTCAGGAATTGCGCCTCTTTATAGACGCCGCTACGCAGCAAGAAGCGATGATCGGGTGTGCAGCGAATCTCTTCCCCATTATCCAGAGTGACCTGAATAAGAGCCGCATCGCGACGGGTAACACGCGAGTTGCGACCTTCTCCAACCACAATTTGACCTTCGGCATCTACAGAATAAACAGAAAAAACTTCCTCTTTGGGAAGCAGCGCCAGCTCGGCAAAACTCTTCTCGGTGCCATCCAGTAATCTGATCTTCGTATCGCCGGTAAAACAGCCGAAGTTGCCTTGCCCATCCACTAAAGGGTATCTTAAGGAGAAGTCTTGCGCCATTCTGACCATTGTCATATAAATAGCCTGATCACCGTGCGGGTGGAAGTTACCAATCGTCTCTCCGACGATCTTAGCGGACTTTAAATGGCGGTTTGTGGGGGCTAGCCCTAGCTCACGCATGGCATAGAGAATACGCCGCTGCACTGGCTTGAGGCCATCACGAACATCCGGAAGGGCGCGCGAGACAATCGTGGACATTGCGTAGCCCATGTAGCTGGTACGCATCTCTTCGCTGATCTCGATCTTCGGCCCATCGTAGACCATGACACTGATCCCGGGCACTACCAGAGTGTCCTGTGTCTCAGGCATGTCGGGCGTCTCGTCGGCATCAGACATAGCTTCAGCGGGGGTTGTTAGTTCATCGGGCATAGAAAATCCTCAAACAAAAAACAAAAGGCTACCGGGGTACTCCGTTGTGGTACCGGAGAGCGGAAATCATCCCTGTATTTTACCACGAAATGGGCTAGAATGGGTCATGCTACCTCTACTTCCTTCGCTTATCGCCACAGTGCGGGTTCCTCAAGCTCCTGTGCAAGCTCCCTCCTGGGAGAGCCTCCAGCGCAGTTTTGCCTACGATGCCACCAAGCCGCTCGACGCAAAGGAGCTGCGGGTGGGAGATCGGGTAAAACTCACCTTCACCAACCTACGGGGTGAGACGGTTCATGGGATTCTAGCCCACCCCGATGGTCCCGGCCCGTTTCCGTGTGTGGCACTACTCCACGGTCTGGGTGGCAATAAAGAGCAGCTTTTCAATATCATGGCTCCAGAGCTGATCAAGCAGGGTTTCGCGGTTTTCGCCTTGGACGCCGCACTGCACGGCGAGCGTAAAGAAGACGGCAAGAGCCCACAGGTTGCCTTTCTAAAAGTAGTCCCGGACACCGTGAAAGACTGGCGGCAAGCGCTGGACTGGCTCACAAAACGACCGGAGATCAATAAAGAGCGGATTGGGTTGTTAGGGTACTCCATGGGCGCGTTTCAGGGAAGTATTCTGATGGGAGTCGAGCCGCGCTTCCAGGCCGCCACGCTCTGTGTGGGCGGCGACCCGTTTGTCAAGTTCCCCGGTGCCTCGCTGGCATCTCCCAGCAACTTTATCGGCCACGCCACCCCGCGCCCGGTCTATTTTGCCAACGGCACCAAAGACACCACTGTCACGCCCGCAGCCTCCCGAACGCTGATTGACGCCGCCAAGGCCCCAAAAGTTATTCACTGGATTGAGTCCGGCCATATTCTGCCCGCCGATGACGTCCGCAAGGGGCTGGCCTGGCTCACCCTGCGGCTCAAGCTTCCCGCCGCTGCGGAGCGCTACGCCGCCCCCGATGCTGCCGCGCTTGCATTCTCGCCCATGGAAGACACCGAGGCGCGGGTGGAGAAAGTCAGCTTCACCAATGCCGCCAAGGAGAGTGTCAGTGGGCTCTATGTCCGCCCCAAAGATGGTGCTGGCCCCTTCCCACTCGTCCTCGTGCTTCACGGAAAGGGGCACAGTAAAGAGCGTATGCTGAATACGATGAAGCGCGAGTTCGCCCAACGAGGAGTCGCCGCCCTTGCACTCGACGCCGCAGGCCACGGCGAGCGCAAGCCGATCACCGACACCCAAAACATCTTCACCACGACGATCCGAGACTACCGTCAGCTTCTCCCCAACTTACTGGAGCGCCCGGAGCTTAACTCCGAGAAAGTCGGGCTGATCGGCTTCTCGATGGGCGCGATGATGGGCACCATTCTCACAGCCATTGATGAGCGCATCCGCGTGGCGCTCCCGTGCGTCGGGGGCGAGCTCGAAAGTCTTCCCGAAGCCTGCCGCCCCGCCGCCTTCGCGCCGTACCTGGCCGACCGCCCACTGGCTTTTATCAATGGACGCAATGACCCGACAGTCCCTGAAGCCGCAGCCCAAAAACTCCATGCCGCCGCAGGCACAAGTCCAACCATCTTCTGGTACACCGAAGCCGATCACACAATACCCAAGCCTACCCTACACCTAGGAACCGACTGGCTGATAGAAAAACTAAAATGAAGCAGCGAGCACTAAAGTGAAGCAGCGAGCGACGGTGCCCGATCTTCGGGGCAAGACGCAAACCGAGGCGTTGGCACTCCTGCGGCGCAGTCAGCTCAATCTCGGAGATGTCGGCGAGGGCAGTAGCACACTGCCCAAAGGCCGGGTCTGTGAGCAGATTCCTGCCGCGGGTATCAAAGTGCCGTTCAACGCGCCTATTGATGTGAGGCTTAGCCGTGGCCCCAGCCCCAGCGACGATCCGGGGCTGCTTAAGAACGCGAAAGAGGGCGCACGCTATGCTCCTGCACAGCGCGGCAAGAGCGTCATTCGTGTCCCGCGCCAGGTCGAGAACCCACCCACGAATTTTCTAAAAGGCGGCAAGGGAATCACTCTCGTCGCGGAGGGCTTGGAGAACCCGCGCTGGCTGAGCGTGGCTCCTAACGGCGATATCTTCGTGGTGGAGTCCCGTCTAGAAGTTAAGAAGACAAAACAGCCCAACCGCGTGATTGTCCTGCGCGACACCAATGGCGATGGCAAAGCGGATCAAAAAAGCCTCTATGCCGACAACCTCTACCTGCCCTTTGGGATCGCGTTTCACAAGGGCTTTCTCTATGTCGCCAACACGGGCAGTGTCGTGCGCTGGCCCTACAAACCTGGCGATTTAACGGCCAGCCCGCCCGCCGAGGCGGTGATCTCAGACATCCCTGAGATCGGGATGCGCCAGCACTGGACCCGCAACCTCGCCTTCTCCCTCGACGGCAAGTGGCTCTATGTGACAATTGGAAGCAAGGAAAACGCCGCCATTGAGGAGCCCGAGCGCGGCACGATCGTCCGCTACGCCCTCGATCCCAGCGGCAAGCCTGTCGGCAAACTAGCGATCTTTGCATCGGGCCTGCGCAACCCGATAGGCATGGCGTTTCATCCGAAGACAAAAGCACTCTGGGCCGTGGTCAGCGAGCGCGACTATCTGGGCGATGAGCTTGTCCCAGATTTTCTGACGGAGATTAAAGACGGCGGCTTCTACGGCTGGCCCTACTACTACCTCGGCCCACATCACGACCCACGCCTCCCTGAGCGCCCGGACTTAAAGAAGCGCACCCTAATCCCCGACGTGCTCATCCCCGCCCACTCCGCCCCCCTCGGGCTGGTCTTCGACAAAGACGGCAGTGCCTATGTCGCGCTCCACGGCTCGCAGAACCGCAGCCGCTTCACGGGCTACAAGATTATCAAAGTCCCCGCAGGCACCAAAAAGCCCGAAGATTTCGTCACCGGCTGGCTGAAAAATCCCAACGAAAACGCCGTCAATGGCCGCCCCGCCGGACTCGCCTGGGACAGAGACGGCTCTCTGCTCATCGCCGATGACTGGGCAGGCCGCATCTGGCGCGTGAAGCTCTAGTAAGAAAAATCAGGCCGCCCCTTGCACGATCACAACGGGCGTCCTGGACTCAGAGTATCGCGCGATTACCGTATGCTGGCGAGTGCTTTCTCAAGTTGCATTACGACGCTATTGGACATCGGATCCGTGCCAGGCTTGACTCGACCAACCACCTCGCCGTTACGGCCAATGATAAACTTGTCAAAGTTCCACTCAATCGGTCCATCGAACTTCGGGTTGGTCGCCTTGTCGGTCAGGAACTTGTACAGAGGGGCCGTTGCATCGCCCTTAACCGAGATCTTGGAGAACATGGGGAACTGAACCTTGTAGGTCGCCTCACAAAACTCCTTGATCTCTTTGTCGGTGCCGGGCTCCTGAGCGCCAAAGTCATTGGCGGGGAAGCCCAGCACGACCAGTCCCTTGTTCTTATATTTTTCATACAGCGCCTCAAGGCTCTTGTACTGGGGCGTGTTGCCGCACTTGGACGCGACATTCACCACCATCACCACGCTGCCTTCGTAGCGGGAGAGCTTCACGGGGTTCCCCTGAATGTCCTTCATCGTGAAGTTCAGCGCCGCGGGCACGCTCACGTTTGGATAGTCGTCGTTGGTCGGAG
>JANNDD010000727.1:0-5702 GCA_031387365.1 Armatimonas sp.
TGACAACTGCCCTCATGATGTTGGCAATGATTTTCCTACGTGGCTCGCTCAATATCATGGGTTTTTATCTTTGGTATATCGTCCCCGCCGGAGCGATTTGTATAGGACTTCTCGCGTCCTCCGGGTACTGGCTGGCGATCAAGTTTACCCGTGTCCAGGTAAAAGACAGCCTCATTTTCTCCGTTTTACTTCTACAGCTCCTGGCCTACTTTGGCTCCTGCTGGCTGAACTACCGGCTCCTGTCCCCCTTTCTGCGCCAGCACGTCGGCTTCTGGGAATATTTTGATGCGATCACCCGCAGTTTCACGTTTGGTGGGCACGGAGATAGAGGTACCCTCTTGGGAGTCTGGGGCTACGGAATTCGGGTGCTGGAAGCGCTGGGATTCGCAGGCGGTGCCCTCTCGCTCAGTGCCTTCCAGCTCCTCCCAATCTGCGAGCACTGCAAGCGCCAGCAGTCAGGAAAGAGCCTAGGTTTTCTCCCAGCAGAAAGCGACACCGAGATTGCGCAGACACAGCAACGACTCAATCAGCTCCAGGCCGCACTGGACAACAGCAATGCCTCGACTATCACCGAGATTATGGAGGAGGCGCAACTGAGCACGACAACCGGGAGCCTGGTGAAGCTCGCTCTCACCTGGTGCCCCTCCTGCAAATACGGGCATTTCCGGGCTCAGTCAATCACATCGGGTGAGGAGCCTCTGATTGAGGAGACACTCCTCCCCGATCTCGTCAGCCAGCTCCCCCTCAAGCGCTGGAGTCGCTGACGAGTTGCGCCACCAGAAACCGCGAGAGCGCTGCGCCGTCTACAGCGACTACGACATAGAGATTCGGGCTTGGCGCATTGGAGGTGAGTTCGGTGATATTGCCCCGTTCGTCCACGGTGACGCGGGCGGGGACAGTGCGAAAGAGTCGTAGCCAGGGCATCGGCTCCGGGTGGCGGGCGAGGCAGAAGGCGGGAAGCGTGGAGAGCAGAGTTGCCGCTTGCTTTTCTTCGTCCCAGTGCCGCCACAAACAGACATCGCCGGGGAGCCAGATAACGCCCTCGCCGGAAGTCAATAAGCGGCCAAATGCTGGGTCGGGTGTGCCGCCGAAGCGCTCGGGGTAGCGCTCTTTGATGCGCGGATCAATGGGCAAGAAGCCCTCCGCGCACCCGCCCACCAGAAACAGCCGCGCGATCTTGGTACGGATAAGAGCTTGGTCGGTGTCGAGAAGCGTGGCAAGCTCGTCAAAGCCCCCCGTGGCGATCAGGCTTACGGAATCCGTCGCACGCCGGAGCACCTCGGCCAGCGTGCCCGGCGCGATCCGTTCCGCGCCTTGTAAATCATCGTAGGGACCGTCGTCTCCCATGAGCAGAATCATGGTCTGAAGTGTACCCGCTGCGATAAAATAGGCCATGCCCTCTCCCTTCCCTGGTATGGATCCCTATCTGGAAAACCCGGATCACTGGCGTGGCATCCACACCGCGCTGATTTTCTGCTGCTTCGAGGCACTCAATCGTTCCTTGCCTCCTGGTTTTGTCGCCCGGATCGAGGAGCGCATCTACCTGACAACACCGCAGGATCGCTTTTACCCTGATGTCTCCGTGGAGCGCCTTACTGCGTTGGGGCAAGGCACCCGCCAGGCAGTTCTAGAGGCTCCACTCAGACTGGATATTCCGCTGAGTGTGGCGCTTGAGGTTCAGGAAGTGCGTCAGCGCTTTGTTGAAATTGTGGAACTGGCTGTCCCCGAACGAGTGATTACGGCCATTGAGATTCTTAGCCCGACTAATAAGACGCCTGGTGATGGCTATGCAGAGTATCGGCGTAAGCAAAAAGAGTACATTCAGAGCGCCACACACTTGGTGGAGATTGATCTGCTTCGTGCGGGCACACATACCGTTGCAGCCTCGAAGAGCGAGATAGAAGCACTCTTTGGGCATTGGGACTATCTGGTCTGTCTTCATCGGGCCCAGAGTGGGTTGCACGGTGACACCTGGCCCCGCACAATCCGTCAAGTGCTGCCTCAGGTACTCGTCCCTCTGACCGAAGCGCACCCGGATGTTCGCCTAGACTTACAGAGCATCGTCAGCCGCATCTACGAAGCGGGCGCATTGGAGCGGAGTATTGACTACACGCTCCCCCCAATCCCTGCCCTCCGCCCCGATGATGCCACGTGGGCCGATGCTCTTCTCCAATCTCAAGGGCTCCGCTAGACAACCTACTGGGCGCAGGTGAGGGGCCTACACAGAGGCATTCCCCAGCCGATCCACGGCGGTGACTACTGCTTGGTCAATCTGTGCGCCTGTGTCGTGGCTGGCGTGGTCGCCGGGAAGAATTACGGTGCTCCAGCGCTCACCCGTGCGCCACTGGACGGCGTAGACGAACGCCTTGTCGACAGGCTGCCAGGTGATGCGCTCGCCACTCACTCGGACGCCGCGCGGAGCGGGGGGGAGTTCGCTGCCCAGCCAGGGACACGGCGGAACGAGCGCGGGCTCGGGATAGACAACACTTGCCAGTCGGCCCGCCATCGTGTTTGTATCGTCCTCCATGCCTTTCTTGAGCACGACGGCGGAGAAGTGCAGGTGCCCGTGAGCGCTGCCCGAGAGCCCTCGTGCCACTTTGATCTGGTACTCGATCTCCAGTGGCGAGTACTTGCTGGTGTAGAGCCCCGGCCATAGGTGCCGCTGCATCGCATTTTGCTCCGACCACCAGATCAACAAGATCGGAAAGCTCTGGCCAGCCTGGTCAATCTTCCAGTAGAGCTGCGGCGCAAAGTAATCCGCCCAGCCCTCACGCATCCATTTGCGACTGTCGCCGTAGAGATTCTCGTAGGAGTCATAGCCCGTGATCTGAGGCGGATTGCCCGGGCGCCAGATGCCAAACGGACTAATCCCAAACTTCACCCACGGCTTCTCGGTTTTGATTTGTTGGTAGAGATCACGAATAAAGTCATCAATGTTCTTACGCCGCCAGTCCGAGCGTGTCAGCTTGCCACCGGAGAGTTTGTAGCGCTTCCAGGCGGGCTCATCAGGAAAAGGCTTCTCGACTTTGTTCTTTTCGTCGGTGTAGATCTTATAGGGGTAGAAGTAATCGTCGACGTGGAGCCCGTCTATATCGTAGCGGCGGACAATATCCATCAGGACATCCAGCGAGTGCTTGCTGGCATCGGACTCACCCGGGTCGAGCCACTGGAGGTTGCCGTAGGTCTTGACCCAGCCGGGGCGGGTCACCGAGAGATGATTAGGTGCAGCAGGGCCTTTAGCGCCCGACTGCCGCGCACGAAACGGGTTCACCCAGGCATGCAGCTCAATGCCTCGGTCATGGGCCTCTTTCACCGCTTCGGCAAGCGGATCCCAGCCAGGGTCTTGCCCCATCGTGCCGGTGAGATACTCGCTCCAGGGCTCTTTCTCCGAGCGGTAGAGAGCATCGCACGCGGTGCGCACTTGCAGCAGAACCGCATTGAGCTTGAGGCGCTTGGCACGTTCCAGCAGTGCAACTAGCTCCGCACGCTGCTGTTCAGGGGGCAGGCCAGGTTTGCTGGGCCAGTCAATATTATTGACACTGGCAACCCAGAGCCCCCGGAACTCACGGGCAATAGGGGGCGGGAGGGCCGCGCTCTGGGCGTGTGCCTGCCCATCGCTTGTCATCAGTGCGGCCCCAGCGCCCGCCGAGAGAGTAAGGAAATCACGTCGCTTCACGAAATCAGTTTACCCCCTCCCCCCGCCCTGCGGGGGAGGGAGTAGCCCAGCCTCTAAGGCCCCGCGTTGGCGCTGGCACTGATGGCATCGGGAGCGTGGATCATAAAGTAGATCCGTCCGATCAGAAGCGCCATGCGGGCCATGATCGTGTTTCCAAACATCGCCCCGAAGGCGATCATCATGGCGTAGCGACCAAACTTGGAAACTTTATTCACTGCGGTGTTCTTCTGCTCAAAAGAGAAGAAGAAGTAGACCATAACCGCACCAAGAATCGCTAAGAAGATCAGGTTATTGATCGCCGTGGCGTAGGCGGCCACCGGATATTCCGGCTTGATCTTCGCGGGATCCACCCAGATAGTCTTCGTGGCAGCGGTCTGGAGCTTGGGCCAGTAGTCGCCCGCAAAACTCTGGAATGCCTGGCCCGACGCGAAGCCAATAAAGACCCCGAAAATCAGGCGTGCCATCCAGCCGTTACGCTTAGAGTAGATGAAGTAGAACAGCGACCCGGCGGGCAGGATCAGTGCGAGGCCCCACTGGCCCTCTTTGACCATCGGTTCCCACCAGTTGGGCTTGAGTACATCGTTCCAGGTGGCAGCGATCGCGTAGCCCCCCGCCAGCCCCAGATAGAGATGCTCAAAGAGCCGAAAGATCTTGTTTTCTTTGTAGAGAATCGAGTAGATGCCCAGGGTGCAGATCACCCCAAGAACCACGACGATCATTTTTAGCAGGCTATCACTCATGGTTAGCGCCCTCCTTCGGCAGCGGCGCGCTGCTTGCGCTCCAGAAACATTCCCAGGTTTCCTAAAAAGATCAGCACCAGAATCAGCAAGTGGGACAGAGAGAGAGAGGCCGAAGCTGAGGTCGCAAAGCCCGCTTTCTCTAGGAGAAGCTCGTACTCACTTGCTCCCTTAAGGCCCGTCAGCATGCCCTGAAGCTGGCCCGTTTCCAGCATCGGGATTGCCTCAGTTGCCATCACGGACGTGGGGCAGTAGAGAGTGGGGATGGGAGTCTTTCCCGCACGCTGGTAGAACTGAATCCACACGGGAATGGTGTTGGCCGAAGCGATCTCGATAATGATCGAGACATCATTGACCCCTTTGATTCCCTGCATACACGCAACCTCGCCCAGTGCCATACCCTTGATATCTTTGCCCAGAGCGCCGGGCAGATCGTTGACAGCAGCTTTGATCAGCGCCGTCGCAGCGCCTGCGGGTCGGTAGCCCCAGTTGACATAGTCGCGACCGTACTGGTAGTCGTACTCCTTGGCGAGCTTTTCCACGGCCTGCTGCCCCAGCTCACGCCCTTGCGGGTCGCTGAAGCCAAAGATGGCAAACTTCACTTTACGCATCATCAAGTGGCGCACCGTGGCCTCACACTGGGAGAGATTCTCGGCGAGAGTTCCTGCGGCAAAGTTGCAGGCGACGATCACAATCTTGTTCTTGGCGGCGGGATCGCTGGCCACTTTCTCGATTGTCTCGTAGTAGCTACGGGTCGCGGCGGTAATGGCGGGCTTGGGCAAGCCCTTCGTCACGGCAGGAGCAAGCAGCGGGATCGCGATCACGACGATCAGCAAGAGATAGAGAAGGCGGCGATCGACGTTATTAAGAAATTTCACTAGAGTTCCTCCTCGAAGTAGGAGCCGCGCTCAAGAGAGAGCCAGAGTCGCAGAGAGGTTGCCAGTGCGCCCACGGCCAGTCCGAAGTCAATCGCCATTGTGGCGGGAGAGCTAGCGCGCTTCTGAATCCACTGGCCGATATTTTCCAGCCGCAGGTTTGCGATAATATCGGTCTTCTCATTAGGAATCCAGTTGGTCAGCGCCTGCCCAATCGGGACATTGCCCAGCATCACCAGCGCGGCGGCGACCAATAGAATCGTCGCCTCGACGGAGCGAATCCGAAACGCCCGGTACGCGGCGGAGACGATGTAGAAGGCAATAATTGAGAACATCGTGGCATCGAGATTCTTCATCAGCCCATCGTAGAGCAGCACATCCAGGGTCTTAAAGGGCCCCGTTTTCACGTACTCC
>JANNDD010000760.1:0-9346 GCA_031387365.1 Armatimonas sp.
CCTTGGGCGGCGAGAGGTCCAGCACGGGAAGGCCCTGATCGCGTAGCTTGGTGGGCTGGAAGGCAGGCGGCAGGAACCCATTCTGGTAGTTGGCCGCGCCCCCCAGCGGCCCGGCATCAAAGAGCACGACGTAGCCGGGCAGGCTCTGGTTCTCCGTGCCGAGACCGTAGGTAATCCAGCTCCCCAGGCTCGCTTTCCCCGCGTTGAGATCGCCCGTGTGAAATAGATAGCTGGAGGGGGCATGGTTATTCGACTCAGACTGAAGCGAGTGGACAAAGCACAGCTCGTCTACGTGCTTCGAGAGCTCGGGGAACAGCTCGCTCACCCAAAGGCCACTATGCCCCTGCTGGGTAAACTTATACGGTGAGGCCATCAGCTCGTCTTTGCAGCCCTCGAAGACATTGGCGTGGCGCGTGGCCTTGAGCGCGTCTCGAAAGCTCTTGGGCACGGGCTTTTTATGAAGCGTCTGTAGAGCCGGCTTGTAGTCAAACGTGTCCATCTGACCAGGTCCGCCGACTTGATAGAGAACGACCACGTTCTTTGCCCGCGCCTTAAAGTGCGGCTGGCGCGGCGCGAGTGGACGGATGGGATCCATCCTCACAGCGGCAGGGCGTGCCTGCGCCTCCAGAAGCACCATTGCCAACTCACCAAACAGTCCCATGCGATTATTGTACCGTTGTTAACAGGTATAATTCCTCTATGCGCTTTGCACCACTGCTGTTGCTCGCAGCTCCGCTCCTCCTGGCCCAAGCGCCCCCACGAATCGGGGTCGCCTGGAGCGATAAACGCAACCCGATTGTGGCGACATTTGCCGGCAAGCGGCTCGACTTGTGGAGCTTACATCCGCTCAAGAAAGCCCCCGCAGGGAGCTCCATTGACTCGCTCTTGGGCACAACCAACACGCCGCTCACCGATAAGCGCACTCTGGTTCGTCGGCTGTGCTTTGACCTGACGGGGCTACCGCCAACAGAGAGGGAGGTTGTTGGCTTTACCGGAGTGACGCCGTACGCGGAAAACCTGCTCGCGCGCCATAGCTACGGGGAGCATCAGGCGCGGCTCTGGCTGGACGTTGTGCGCTACTCGGATAGCAACGGTTTTGACTGGGACGAGTACCGGCCCCTCGCGTGGCGCTTCCGCGACTATGTCGTACGCAGCTTCAATTCCGATAAGCCCTACGACAGATTTATCACCGAGCAGCTCGCGGGCGACGAGCTCGTCGCGGGCAAGCCGAAAACCGCCGCCGATCAAGATGCGCTACTAGCGACAAGCTATCTTAGGCTCGGGCCCTGGGACAACAGTGCGGGGCTCTTTGGCGAAGCGAACCGAGTGCGCAATGCTCTCATGAACGACCTAGTGGAGACCACGGGCACGGCCTTTCTTGGGCTCACGATGGCCTGCGCTCGCTGCCATGACCACAAGACAGAGCCCCTCGCCCAGACGGACTTCTACCGATTCCGGGCGTTCTTCGAGGGCGTGACGTTTCGGGACGATCTCTCGATGGCGCTGGGATCGGATCAGGAGCCACTCAAGGGACTGCTCGTCACGGATGGGGACAAGCCTCCTGCCACAACCCACGTTCTCGCGGGCGGCGATCTCAACCAGCCCAAGGAGGAAGTGAGTTTTGGGTTTCCTACCGTGCTCGACCCAAACCCAGTGGCGCTCTGCAAGCCCATCCGAGAGAAATCCACGGGGCGTCGGCTGACCCTTGCCCGCTGGATCGTCGCCAAGGAGAACCCCCTCACCGCGCGCGTTCTGGTGAACCGGATCTGGCAGCAGCACTTTGGTGAGGGCTTGGTTGCCACACCAGGTGATTTTGGCTATGCGGGAGCGCGGCCTAAGAACCAGGCGCTGCTGGATTTTCTGGCCCGGTATTTTATTGACAGTGGCTGGTCGGTGAAGAAGCTCCACAGGCTGATTGTCTCCAGCCGCGCCTACCAGAGCGTACAGTCCCCGCGCCGCCTCTCTGCGGAGCAGCTACGCGATGCGGTTCTTCAGACCAGCGGCCAGCTCACCGAGCGCAATGGAGGGCCACCGATCTGGCCGCCCCTCCCCGATGAAGTTCTCAAGGCAAATCCCGCGTTTCTGGACGACAACAAAGAGAAAACCAAGAGCTGGTACCCGTCCCCTCCGGAGCGCCTAGGCGTGCGCAGCCTCTATCTTGTCCAAAAACGTACGGTTGTCATCCCGCTCATGGCCACGTTTGACCTGCCCGATAATGCCGTCTCCTGCTCCCGGCGCACGACCTCAACCGTCGCTCCGCAGGCGCTGACACTGCTCAACAATCCGTTTCTCACCGACGCGTCCGTAGCGTTTGCAAAGCGTGTGGAGAAGAGTCCTGAGGCAGATAAAGTTGGAGTAGCGTTTGCGCTGGCCCTCCAGAGAGTGCCCCGCCCGGACGAGCGCCGCCTCTGCGAAGCGCTCCTCAAGAAGCACGGCATCTCCGCACTCTGCCGCGCACTCTTCAACCTCAACGAGTTTGTCTACCTTGACTGAGCAAAAAAAAGCGGATATAATTGCCCCCGGCACGGTGTGCGTCGCACGCAATAATACGCAATCTTTGATTTTTGGGAGGGGGTGAAATAATATGGCACAAGTAAATCTGAAACCCGGTGAGCAGCTGGAATCGGCCCTGAAGCGCTTCAAGAAAGTACTTCAACAGGACGGCGTTCTAAAGACTGCCCGCGCTCATGAGTTCTACGAGAAGCCCAGCGATAAGCGCCGCAAGGCCGAAGCTGCTCGCAAACGTAAGATCCGACAGGCGAACGAAGAAAAGTAAACTCTCCCATGGCGTACACCTTGCCCCTCTACTCGCCTCTCTCCGACTGAACTGCCTATGAAGCTGCGCTGGCGTCTGCCATTTGAGCTCCAAATACGCTCTACCAACGCTCGCCGCCGCACCGAGCCGCGACGAAAACCTTCTCCTGCGCCACGCATTACCCCGCTTCGTTTTTTTCTTGCTCTGGGCACCGCCGGAGTTCTCTCCTTGCTTCTTTGCATCCACCTGCTGCCAAACCGTGTCCGTGTTGCCCTAGACGAGTTCGCTCCTGAAGATGTCACGGCCCAGCGAACCGCACGCTACGAGGACACCAACGCGACGGAACGTCTGCGTCAAGAAGCCAAGGCTGCTATCGAAAAGCGCTATCAGCTTATCCCAGATGCAAAGCGTAACGCGGAAGAAGCCGTCAAGACTGTCTTCGAGGCCATCGCCACCCCGATCCGTGAAAAGCCCGAGCGGGAAGATATCCGTCGCCAATCGGGCCTGACTCTGACTCAGCCAACCCTGACCGCGCTCATAGGTGCCACGGAGGAGAACTTCCAGAAAGCCAAAGATGTTGCCCAGAAGCTGATCAGCCACACGATGGAGGGGACGATCCGGGACAATGAACCCGGCGATCTGCAACAAGCAAGACGTGGGGCTCTCGCGGATCCGCTCCTGCTAGACCTCCCTGAAAACCTACGGGCGCCCGTTGCTGCCCTTATTAGCGACGCGATCACGAGCAACCGCCACTTCGACCAGCGTGCGACCCAGCTCGCCCTCGATGAAGCCGAGTCGCATGCGCCACGACAGACCCGCCGGATTGCGGCAGGCGAGCTCGTTCTTCGCCAAGGTGAGCGGGTAACACAGGGACACCTCGATGCACTGACGGCTCTCGGACTCCGAAACGAAGCACTCGATACCATGGCGGTCCTCGTCATTGTGGTCATGGTCAACCTCATTGTCGGTTTTGTCACGGTCTATCTGCGCCTCTTCCACAATGCGCTCTACAACGATACGCCACGGCTCTTTTTGCTGGCGATCCTGGCGGTGGTCTCGGTGATGGGCATCAAGATTGGCTCAACACTGCTAGGCCTACCGTTCACGGGTGTGAATCTGTCGTACTTAGGGATGATGTGTGTCGCCTCCGCGGGTATGGTGATTGCGTTGCTGCTCTCCCCTTCCGTGGCGACCTTAATTGTTGCCCTTCTGGCGGTAACCTCGGGGGTAGTGCTCAACAACGAGCTTCGCTTTACGGTATTCACCCTGGGGTCCTCGCTGGCAGGGATCGTCTCCGTGGCCTCCATGCGCAATCGCAGCGATGTCTTCCGCGCCGGGCTCGCGGTCTGCGGTGCGAATGCAATTCTGAGCTTGCTGGTCGCGCAGATCGAGCATGATCTTCCCCGTGAGATGTGGGCGGGCGTGGTGATGGGGATCGGCTCTGGCCTGGTGGCTCTGGCGCTATTTTATTTGGGGGTCTGGTGCTTCGAGCGCCCCTTTGGCATCACTACACACTTGCGGCTTCTAGAGCTCTCCGATCCCGCCACCCCGATTCTTCAGGACTTCCGGATGGCAGTCCCCGGCACCTACGCCCACTCGCTCATGGTGGGAAATCTGGCTCATGCCGCCGCTGAGGCAATCGGCGCAGATGCCATGTTGGTTCGTGTGGCCGCGTACTACCATGATCTGGGCAAGATGAACCGCCCCGAGTTCTTTATCGAGAATCAGTCCAACGCGGAGAATGTCCATGATCGGATCAGCCCCTCGCTCTCGGCGCTGGTACTGGTCAACCATGTCAAAGAGGGTCTAGAGATTGCCGAGCGTGTGGGGCTCCCCCCCGGTGTCTGCGAAGTGATCTCCCAGCACCACGGGACAACTCTGATGAAGTTTTTTTACCACCAGGCCACGGGCGGCGTCCCCGATCCCACGCTGGAGTCGCAGTTTCGCTACCCTGGCCCCAAGCCTCAGAGCAAAGAGGCCGCCATTCTCATGCTCGCCGATGGTGTCGAGGCGGCATCACGTGTGCTCGATAAGCCCACTCCCCAGCGGGTGACGGAGTTTGTGAACCGGATGATCGAGGACAAGCGCGCCGATGGCCAGCTCGATGAGTGCCCGCTGACACTTCGGGATCTGAGGGCCATTCGGGATGTATTTACCCGCACACTCTGCGCCACGCTGCACGCCCGCATCGAGTACCCCAAAGAGACAAAAGAAGCGAAAGACACGAAAGAACCTCATGCCAGCGGAGATCCTCGTCCAGAATCATCACCCGAACCCGACCCTGCCGTGGGAACGGGCCGCCGCCGCCGCCCAAAAACTCCTCTGGGAATGCCCTGACACGGAAGTGAGTGTGGTGATTGTCACCGATGACGAAATCCATGCGCTCAACGCACAGTGGCGCGGCAAGGACAAGCCCACGGATGTGCTCTCCTGGCCCCAGTCCGAACCCGATGCCCCACTAAGTGTCTACCTGGGCGATGTGGTGATCTCCCGCGACACAGCGGAGCGCCAGGCCACGGCACGTGGCTGGGCTCTGGAAGACGAGCTTGCTTTGCTCCTTGTCCATGGCATCCTGCACCTTCTAGGTCATGAAGATGACAGCGAAGCGGGCTCTAAAAAAATGAAGGAGGTCGAGCGGCGCATCCTAGGCAAACCACTCGACCCCCTTCCCTAAAACCTAGTCGGCTTGGATACTCCAGTCCGCCGCCTTCGTCGATCCCCATTTCTTGTAGCCAGCATGACCATCGCCGTAAAGGCACACAAACCCACCAAAGTGGCGGTTAGCGACTTTTGAAGCAGTGATATTAGGGAAGTGATCCGTTCGGATCTCCTGCTGAATACCGCGAATCGAGTTACCCTGATCACAAACCGTCGTCCAGGCATCCATAATATGGATCGTGTTAGCGGGCACCTCAACAGCCGCCTCACTCACCGAGAGAGTGGTTCCAGTGGTCACAAAGCCACTCTTATCCCCCGCAGTGAAACCAGCAGTAGCCCACGCATTAGTAGGAATAAGATTTCGTCCATAAGAGAGCCTATTGACCAAACCAAACCCCTGCGTACTACCATCACCATGAGCTGCAGGAGTAAATCGAGTATTTGCGGTTGTTACTCCACAGTAATTCCCCGTTGCAGAGATATTATTAACAGTCAGGGTTACTGACTTCACACTTGTTTCACCATCGGGGCAGACGAAAATCCCCTCATTCTTAACATAAGGAAAGATGAGAGTAGGCCAAGAGATAGATCCATTGGCTGGGCCGGGCGGGTTGAGAAGCGCAGTCTGCGAGGGAGGGTAGACCTCGTCGTAGTCCTGGACATACATCATGATGGCGGTGCCAAGCTGACGCAGGTTCGAAAGACAGGCCGTCTGACGGGCCTTGGCGCGGGCCTGGGCGAAAACGGGGAAGAGAATCGCGGCGAGAATCGCGATGATCGCGATGACCACCAGAAGCTCAATGAGCGTAAATGCGCGACGAGTCATAAATTTAATCAACCTTTCGAGTGCAAGGCGAAGAGGCAGTGCAGGCTAAGCGTGACTGCCCCAGAAACACCTGTTTATCAATAGCTTAGTTACAGCCCTGCTTGTACGGATCCCAGAGCAGAAAATCCGTGGCCAGATTACTGAGGTTCGCGAGCTTGTTATATGGTGTCGCCTTCGCATGGCCGTCCAACCAGATGGCATTCAAGACGCCACTATGGCGTGCCTTAGCTCGATCCATGGCCTGCTGATCCGTCGGGTTGGGAAGGTCAGAAAAGCCCCAGTAAGAGTTCCCCAGGTTTTTCCAGTAGTTCGGGTAGCTCGTGCCCACCGTCACGAACAGCGTGCCCGTAGGATCCGCTCGCAGTGCACACGCATAGCGCGGTAGCGCGTTGTAGTAGCTGGCGTCCACCATTGCAATAGTATCTGCAGGAGCCTCAAACGCCGCTAGGGCAAACCCCGCATTCGATTTGAAGACGTAGTTGTTCATGGCATAGGAGTTCTGTCCACCGTAGCTCTGGAAGCCACTCCCTGCGTTGCCCATCGCGCCTGCGGCATCAATATTGACCCAGCTATTAGGCTTTGAGGGACACTTCCAGACCTGGTCATTTTTGATGTAGGGCTGGAGAATCATATTGGTGAAGATGGCGTTCTTCGCATTGGCTCCTACCCGAGTATCTGCCGCAAAAAGGTTCGGGTAGGCAAAGCGATAGCCAGGAAACATCTCATCGTAGTCCTGCGCGTACATCATCAGAGAAGTGCCAATTTGCTTCATATTGGAAAGGCAGGAAGTCTGGCGTGCTTTCTCGCGTGCTTGTGCGAAGACGGGAAAGAGAATGGCGGCGAGAATCGCAATAATTGCGATAACAACAAGAAGTTCAATCAGGGTAAATGCACGTTTATGTTGCATAGAAAGAGTCCTTTTGGATAGGTTGTGTGAAGGAAAATAGGCTTTGGAAGAGCCCCGGGTTAAGACAGTATATATCATACCGTTGTTCCACCCAAAATGATAGCGGCTCAAAAAAATAGGCTCGGGTGGTACACTGACTTCATGACGAAGCACCGCGTGTTTACCCTGATTGAACTCCTGGTCGTCATCGCAATTATTGCGATTCTCGCCGCCATTCTCTTTCCCGTCTTCGCACAAGCACGCGGGCAAGCACGCAAGGCGACGTGCCAGAGTAATCTACGCCAGATCGGGATGGCGGTGCAGATGTACGCACAGGACTACGATGGTCTCTATCCCTACGCCAAAGATGCATCGGATGCCTACGTGCCGCAGATCTGGGCGGGCTACCCACAGTGCAAGGCGATTATTGATGCGATGCCCTTTCTCCACGACTCGCCCGTGCTCTCTACGAACAACTGGATGACCGGCTCGCTGACACCCTACATCAAGAACCGTCAGGTCTGGCGCTGCGCAGGCGACACGGGCTTTGATATTCTGGATAATAACTTTAACTGCGGCGGCCCCTGCCCTCTTTTTGCTCGCCCGAGCATGTACGAGCGCTACGGGGCATCGTATCTATTTCGCACTGAGATCGCCTTCCGCCGCCTGAACATAGACACAACGGCAGCGCTGACACCCACGGGCCAGGAAGTGGGTCTGGCACAGGTCAACATTCTCTTTGATGGCAACGGTGGCTGGCACGCCAGCCCGCTACGCTTCGATCCGCTAGGCTGGGATCGCAGGGGGTTGCGCTACACCACCCTCTTTGCCGATGGCCATGTCAAGTTCCTCACCAACGACGATTACCAAAAGGCGTGGAGTGTCACTCTCGCCGCCCCCAGCTCGAACCCGTGCCAATAAATGCCTGATCTGACCGATCTTCTGCGCAACACCGACGGCCCTGTGCGGCTGAAGGCACGCTGGGTGCTTCCTATCTCCGGCCCGCTCTTTGAAAATGGGGAGGTGGCATTTGAAAACGGCAAGCTGACCTATGTCGGACGGGCGCGGCCCGACGACGGTGCGCTGGATCTCGGGCTGGCGGCGATCCTGCCCGGCCTCGTCAATGTCCATGCCCATCTGGAGTACACCGTGCTACGCGGCCTGCTTGAGGACATGCCTTTCTTCCCCTGGATCCGTGGACTCACGGCGCTCAAACAGTTTCTCACTCTCGACGACTGGGTGACCTCGGCGACGCTCGGGGCGGCGGAGATGGCGGCGGCGGGGATCACTACTATTGGGGATGCTTGCGACGCGGGCGCGAGCGTGAGTGCCCTGGCAAGCTCCGGCCTACGGGGGACGGTCTTTCGCGAGGTCTTTGGGATCGAGAACACACCGCCCGTCAGTCAGACGCTCGATCTTCTCAAGCGCCAGCTCGCACAGATGGGCAGCACGCTCACCCGAAGCAGCGCCGAGAGCCGCGTCCATCTGGGAATCTCCCCACACGCTCCCTACACCGTCCGCGCCGAGCTCTTTGGTGCCCTTGCTAGCTTCGCCGACCAAAATGGCTATCTCCAGACCATCCACCTCGCCGAGTCTCCGGCGGAAGAAGCCCTCTTCCAGATCGGTGGCGGGCCTTTTAAAGAGATGTTCGAGCGACGCGGGATTACGTGGGAGACCAAGAACATCTCGCCGATTGCCTACGCGAAACAGTCCGGCGCACTGGATGCACGAACGCTCGCGGTGCACTGTGTCCATGCCAGCGAGGACGATATCACGCTGCTCGCCAATGCCGGGGCTTCGGTGGCGCACTGCCCCCGCTCCAATGGAAAGCTCGGAGCAGGGCTCGCACCACTGCGGCAACTTAGAGACCGCGGACTGGATATTGGCCTGGGCACCGACTCGATGGTCTCGGGCAACTCGGTAGATTTTTTCGAGGAGATGCGCGCCGCCGTCTACGGAGCACGCGCACGCGAGCAGGACACCGGGGCACTCACGGCGAAAGAGGCTTTGTTCCTAGCAACTCTGGGCGGCGCACGCGCACTGCACCGGGAGCGCGAGCTGGGGTCGCTGGAAATTGGGAAGCAAGCGGATCTGTGCGTCGTACGGCTAGATGGGATTCACCATGCCCCGGTCGGCGACGATAGCCCGGAAGCGGCGCTGGTCTACTCGGAGCGTGCGAGCGATGTCTGTCTCTCTGTCGTGGCGGGGCAGCCTGTCTTTG
>JANNDD010000199.1:0-2452 GCA_031387365.1 Armatimonas sp.
GCATTGGTGAGCGCCGCCGTGGATGTGTGCGGAACCGCGCCGGGCATGTTGGCGACTCCGTAGTGCAGGACACCGTCTACAAAGTAGGTTGGGTTCTGGTGCGTGGTCGGGTGCGTGGTCTCGATGCAGCCGCCCTGGTCCACGGCAACATCCACGATCACCGCGCCTTTTTTCATTTGGGCAACCACGCTTCTCGGAACGAGAGTCGGGGCTTTTGCGCCCTTGAGCAGCACGGCTCCAATGAGCAAGTCAGCCTGGAGGGCTTTTTCGCGGATCGCGGCGAGCGTGGAGTAGAGCGTGCTGACGTTCTTGGGCATCACATCGTCTAAGTACCGTAGGCGTGGGATCGAGACATCAAAGAGGCTAACATTTGCCCCGAGGCCCGCCGCCATTTTCGCGGCTTCCGTGCCGACCATGCCCCCGCCGATAATCACGACGTTGGCCGGAGCGACACCGGGGACGCCGCCTAGAAGAATCCCGCGGCCGCCCATGGCGCGCTCTAAGTACTTCGCGCCCTCTTGCACTGCCATGCGCCCCGCAACCTCGCTCATCGGGGCCAGCAAGGGGAGGAGGCCATCGGGGGTCTCCACCGTTTCGTAGGCGATACAGACCGCGCCCGATTCCAGGCAGGCATCGGTGAGCTCGCGGCTGGCGGCAAAGTGGAAGTACGTGAAGAGAATCTGCCCTGAGCGCATCAGGGGCCACTCGCTCGGCAGTGGCTCTTTAACTTTGATGACCATCTCGCTACGGGCAAAAACTTCCTCGGGCGACGAGATAATCTGCGCCCCAGCCGCAGCGTAATCTTCGTCCTCGAAGTTGATCCCGGAACCGCAACACGTCTCCGCGAGAACCGTGTGGCCCGCCGTCACAAGCGCTTCGACGCCCGCGGGGAGCAGCCCTACACGGTTCTCGTCGTCTTTGATTTCTCGAATAACTCCTACTATCATGGCGAGAGTATACCCAAAAAATTAGGACTGTCTACTTGCCCAGCTGAAGATCTGGCTCTCCCAACAGCACCGTGGTACCAGACATCCGCTCATACTCGCCGATTTCCACACGGCTCCTATGGTATCCTTTTGGCATGCAGTTTAGCGACAATCAGATTACTTTCTTTCGCACCGAGGGCTGGCTTGCAGTGGAGAACTTCTGGAGCGAGCGGGAGGTCGTGGCGATGCGTGCCGAGCTGACACGCCTGAAATCCGAGGGCAAGCTCCGCAATGTCGCCACCGACGGCGACGGCGCGACCCACTCGGAGACCAAGATCAATCTCCAGCTCTGCCCGATGTGGCCGCACTCGGATCTCTACAAAGCCATGCCGTTTGCCGCTAAAGCTGTCGCTGCAGTTGAGGCGCTCCTGGGAAGTCCGGCGCTGCTGCACCTGGATCAGGTCTTTCTCAAGCCGGGCAAGCAAGGGACGGGGACAAACTGGCACCAGGACAATGCGTACTTTCAGATCCCCGACCCGCTGAAGGGCACGGCGCTCTGGACTGCTGTCCACGATGCCACGCTCGCCAACGGAACACTCCGAGTCATTCCCCGTGCTTTTTCGGAGCTACTCCCCCACGAGCGTGATGGCTTCTCCGACCACCATATCCGCTGCTGGCCCGATGAAACTAAAGCCATCCCGGTGGAGATTAAGGCTGGGGGGGCGATCTTTTTCTGCTACGGGACACCCCATGCGACGGGGGCGAACACCACAGACTCGGAGCGCGCCGGAGTCGCCCTGCACTTCCTGCACACCGACCAGAGCGGCCAAGCCCGCAGTGGCTTCGAGCCCGGTAAGCGTCCACTACTTGTTGCGGATCAGGCCACGTGGGACGCGCAAGTGGCCTCGGTTTTGGGATGAGGCAGCTCACTTGGCGCACGGAGCTCACTGCGGCGTTTGGGGAGGCGCGTACGCAGCACAAACTACTCTTTGTGCTCTTTGCTTGTCCGCGTGCAAAAAATGCTGCGCTGATCTTGCGCCCCGGAAACTCCGCACTGGCACGCCTGCTCACCGAGCACTTTGTGCCCGTTCACCTCGCCAGTCTCAAAGATATTGACCTGAACCTCTTTCGCTTTGACTACGACCAGCAGCTCATGGGGCTCGTGCTCACTCCCGAGGGCAATACGCTCGCTCGTTGGGGCGGCGATGACATTTCCGTAGCTTCTGTAAGCGCGCTGCTCTCATTTCTGGAGCGCGTGAAGCGCTTAGAGCGCTCTGGGCCAAAGCCAAAAGCTCCTCATACCCTCGCGCAGAAGTTCCCGTCGTTCGCGCAGACCAAGCGCGCCCAGGAGGCGTGCTACCACTGTCACTACGCCCACGATGCCGAGATTGAGCAGCAGCGCCGCACCGGGACGTTTCAGAAACTCTCGCTCTACCGCTACCCTCCGCCCAGTGTCCTGGGCCTGACGCTTGGGGAGGACAACCAGATTACGGCAATCGCGCCCGGCTCCCCGGCGGCAAAATCGG
>JANNDD010000798.1:0-1049 GCA_031387365.1 Armatimonas sp.
TCCCAGATCACTAAATCACCGCTCTCGCGCAGGCAGGCGAGAAGCGGCAGATCGGGCGAGACAGCCGCACTAATCAGCTTCCCCCCGATCCCCGTGAGTGTCTTTGTTGCGCCGAGCCCGACTAAACGCACAATCCGCCCCGCCTCACTCAGTGTCACCAAGCGCACCTGACCGCCAAAGTACGTCGCCCCCAGAACCGTGTCATCGGGATCGAGCGCCGGGAACGCAATATCTTTGCTCTCCAGCGGCAAGTACCAGCGGCCATCACTGCGCTTCACCACAACCGATTCTTTAGGCGTTGGCCCGGCGAAAAAGAGTACCTCCTCTACGTTTCCCAAATTGACGGGGTTTTCTTTACCTACCTCCCTCAATTCGCTCGGATTATCAAGGATGACCAAGAGATTTGTAGATAACGAAGGGAGATGAATCCAATGTTTCGGAGTCCATTCTTGGAACACTTTCTGGTGATTGATAGTAAGCGTTTTGCGGAGCGACTGGAACCATATCCAAATTGCGTGATGGGATGTGCCTGCCCACAATATTGCTGGTGAAAGCTCCTCCTCAGCTTGTTCCAGAAGCTTTATGGATTCTGTATTTAGTTTAATTTGTCCCTGAGGGAGTTGATTTAGTTGGCCTTTGAGAAGCCGGATTTCAAGCTGATCGTTGCGCTTGGCGACACAAAAGATTGCATTGTTATGTCCCCCGATCGCACGGATCTTTCCGTCGTGCTGCTGGTAGAGCTTGGGCCCGCCGAGCGAGGCGCCGAGCTTGGTGGGAATGGGGTAGACCAGCACGCCCGTGTCGGCGCTGTCCCGGGCGCAGACGAACTTTCCACCGGGAAGCCAGACGAGCGCCCCAATGGCTTGCCGGTGCGATGAGCGCATGCTTACTGGCTTGCCGCCGACCGGCGGAAACGGGTCACGGAGCAGGCGCACCTGAATATCGGGGGGCGGAAGCGCGAGCTGGAGCTTTTTATTTGCCGGGCGCAGAGTAAGCATTAAAGAGGTGCCGTCTTCGGACTCTTCCGTGCTCATGACGTGCACGCCACG
>JANNDD010000800.1:0-4464 GCA_031387365.1 Armatimonas sp.
GGAAGAACCCGACCCAAGACCCAAACTGGGCCTATGTCCGCAAGCACGAGACCACCAGTCGGGATTACGATATCGCCTACAATCGCTTTGTTGGCTGCACTAAACCCCTGAATATTCGCGCCACGGACCGCGTGCGGGAGACGTCAAACACCACCGACACCACGCGCTTTCCCGCCGTGATGCAGCCCAGCGGCAATACTATTGTTGCCACGGAGACCGATAGGAAAGCCTACCTCAAGCGCTTTCAGCTTCCCTGGAGTCCGACTGCAAGTCCGGCAGCCACAGTGCAGGGCTTCGTTGAGCCTGCACCAATCTCCGGTGTGCCCCTGCCATTTCTTCCGAAAAACACGCTCCGTGGGCGGCGCTATATCTTCGTGGACGAGTGGGGACCGTATGCCTTTGACCGCCCCTTGCTCTGGCCGCGCGGGGATGGACACTACGAAATTCTCGGGCCTAAGGGACGCTGGCAGTTGGTCTCCGCTGATGGGGTGACGCTCTCCGCCAAGTCCGGGAGCGTGCCCGATACCGTCATTATCACGCCCAAAGGGCAGGGTGGGCAGGCAAAAGTGGAGCTGGAGTATCTCGGGGAGCCCACACGTGACTACCGAGGAATCGCGACGCCTAAGAGGAAGCCCGTGCGTTTTGGTTTCTCGCACTTTTTCGCTCCCATAGACTGGAGTGTTTCTTTCTACCGCTGGAGCAAGCCTGAAAACCCCACGGAGGTTCACAGCGCCCCCGACCCCGCGCACTTTGCGGAAGTGATCCGAGGCACACCGCTTAAGACAGAGAAGCGCGATCGGCTGGACTACGCAGGTAGCTCCTTTGGCGCAGGGATACCTAACGACCACTACCTGACTATCGCCGACGGAAAGTTCTCCGTACCACCAGGCGCGTATCTCCTAGAGATCACAACAGACGATGGCTGCCGTGTTTGGCTGGATGGAAAGCCGATTCTGACAGAAGCCTGGAAGTACCAGGGGCCAACACTCTACCCCGTCGCTGTCACGCTAGGCGGGGCGCACACGCTGCGTGTGGAGCACTTCCAGATTGACGGCTACGCAGCGCTTCGGGTCAACCTGCGCCCGAAACTGTAAAATAGCCCCCCAGCAAGAGCGCAAGCACTGCCGCCACAATCAGGCCGATGGTGGCACGGACGGGCAGAAGAGTCAGGCGGCGCTCATCGCCCTCGATCACCAGCACGGTCTGCTTAGCTAGATCACCAAGCTCGCCGTAGAGCACCAGAGTGACATCGGAGGGAATAAAGAAAACCTCCGTGCGGATGTCCCCCCCGTAGGAGTGGGCGTGCCACCGCTCCACAGGAATGTCGTTGTAAAAGCGGGCGATTCTGATGGGCTTGTAGAGACACTCCCCCACGGAAACACGAACCTCACCTGAGCCGTCATCAAGGATAAAAGGACACGCATCGGTCTCATTGTACGTAGTGCGCCAGGCACCATCACGGAAAATCTGGGTAACTTCGTGGACATAGAGGCCAGGAATATGTCCCGCGATACTCGCCACTTGCTCCCCCGCCGCATGGGCTAACCCCCGAAACTTGAGAGGCCCGGTTCGCCCCTGCGCATCCACGCGCAGCTGAGCATCAGCAAGCACTGTCGGACGTTGGCGCAGACGACGCGCATCGCGGCTGACCCGCTCAGCAAGAGTAAGTAGCCCAGCAGCCCCAAGAATCCCCAGAACCATGGGCCAGAGCGAGGGAGATTTAACAGGGGAGGATTTAACGGCGGTGTCAGAGGCAACAGAGGGAGCAGCAACAGATTTAGTGGGCGTACTTTTAGCAGCGGGAGTCGGAGAGGCCCTTGGCGCGGAGGGAGTCGGCGTGGCCTTCGGCGCAGGAGAAGCAATCGGCGCGGGAGAAGTACTCGGTACAGGGGTTGCCCGGTCTTTTTGCCACTGCTTGATCTGCTGTCGCAGGCGGACGGTTTCCGCCTCATTATTGCCCCAGACACCCGCGTGGGCAACTTGAGCACGCCCTTGCGCCGCCGCGAGATCCCGGCGGGTGGGAGCGTAGCGCGCGGACCAAGTTGCCAGCCCCTGCTCGGTCAGCTCGATGGCGATATTATGCGCACCTGGTAGGTAGCTCACATCCCCATAGACAATTCCCTTAGCCGCTGTCCCGCGGACGCCCACCTGAACGGGCTGCCCCAGAATGCGCCCCTGAGTCCACTCCTTCGCGACTGCTGCAAGATTACCCTCGTGAGGACACTCGATTCCGTGAAGACGTACCTTAAGAACCCATGAGTCTAACTGTACAGAGAGCTGATCCCCACGCTCAATCTCTGTCACCTTTCCCTTAAATGCATCCTGGGCACTCCCCGGTATGCACAGGCAAAGCCAACAAAAAAATAAAAACAAGTACCGCACACCCAGACGTTCACCATAGCACTCGTAGTTTCCTGCGGGAGGAAGTTTGGTTGCCCTGCCGAATATTAGTGACAACTTAACTTTAGGGGATTCGTAAAATGATCTTTTCTCGACAGTCTACAGTGATTGCAGGAGCCGTTGCTCTGATGGCACTCCCCGCAAATGCGCAAGACATTACTTTTGGAGGCGATGCCCGGGCCTTTGCCATGGGGGGGGCTGGTATCGCTTCGCTTGCTGGTAACAGTATCAGTGGGATGGGCTCACGCAACAACCCAGCCTCGCTGGCCTTTGCAAAAGGACTGATGCGTGTCCATTACCCCAATATTGGCGCACGTGCAACCGGCGCGATCTCTCTAGACAAGGCGGCCAACTTCCTTCTAACCAGTGGCTCCGGGGCGGATGCCACCGATCTAGCACGTCGCTTCGCCTCCGAGACCTCGGGCTTTGGCATCAATGCAAGCCTGGGGCTGCGCCTCGGCCCAGTCGAGTTTCTGGCAAGCGGTGTCGGGCAGGGCTACGTTCTGCCAAATGCCTCCCTTCAGACCTGGGGCAAGAACGGCGCAACCGGCAGTGTTCCCAGCGATGCGCGCGCCGATGTCCTGGCGACCGCGATCTACTCGCTACCCCAGATTGGGTTCGCCACACAGCTCAAGTCCGGCAGCGGTGGTGAGAACTTCAATCTCGCGGTCGGTGCCCGGATTAAGTACATGAACGCGATCTACTCGCACTTCTTTGGCGAGAAAGCGACGCTCGATGCCAGTGCAGATGCGCTACGTGCCCCGGAGATGAATGGGAAGGATACTGTTACCAAAAAGGGACTCGGGGCGGATCTGGGGATCATGGTGGAGTCTAAGAAGCTCCTGGGTTTCTCCGGGGGGCTGGTGATCGCCAATGCCGTCAAGCCAAACTTCACGTTCGTCGGTCAGTTTGGTGCCAATGCCAACGGCGGTGGCGGGACGCGTACCTACAACCTACTCGCCACCACGGCAACAGCAGGAGTTGGCTTCCAGAAAGGCGGAATGACTGTCGTGGCGGATCTGGTAGACATCACGGGTGCCGTGGGAAAAGCGGAGCTGCGGGCAGGTGCCGAACAAAAACTCGGCCCAATTGCTCTCCGAGCAGGCTACAACAGCGCGACGGGCTACACCTACGGCCTCGGCCTCGGCGGATTTGATATCGCCCTGGGCAAGCGCCAGCCCCTTGAGATTGTGCGCACCCTCAAGTTCTAGCGCGGCAGAGCGCGTCCACGCGCTTCAGTAATACAGGCAGGCGATGCGCTCCATGCATCGCCTGCACATTCCACGCTACAACCTGGACATTCCACGCTACAATCAGATGTCCTGTGGCAAAAGATCCGCAACGGGAATACGAACATCGGGTGCAAAAAGTGGGGCAATGCTGGCGTTTACACGAAGGGTTTGCAGGCTCCGGTACTCACCCTCCTCGGGGTCGCGACGCACTTCGAGGTAGCCACCTGCGACATTCAGCAACCAGTATTCGGGAATCTCCGCCTCGGCGTAGAGCGTGGCTTTCTCGCTCCGGTCATAGGTAAGCGTGGAGTCGGAGACTTCTCCGACAAGTAAAGTATCCGCGGCCCAAGGATGGGCTTGTTGGTAGTCGCGGACAGATCCATGAACAACCGCGAAGTCCGGTTCGGGGTCGGAATCTGCACCAATGACAATGGGCAATTGGCAACGAACGAAAGTACCGGCAAGTCGGGCAGGGAGCAGTAGCGCCTCCTGAACCAGAGAGATCGCACTGGCATGACGGGGGCCTTGTGGCATTTTTTCTTTGACTTCTCCACGGATGAGTTCTAGCTTTTCAGTGGGCCCAAAGAGGCCCATTTCATAGGCCCTGTAGTATTCATTCCGTGTCCAGCGACGGTTACGTGGCTGAAAATCGGTGGGCAAGACAGCGCTTGCAATTAGAGTCGTTGCGCTCATAGTTCTATTTTACATCCCTCGGGTCTATAGCCAGCGGGCAGTGGGGCCGAAGTCGGCGCGGTAGTACTCCGAGACGTGGGTTCCAGGTGGGAAGATGGCGTCGAGGGCCGCGAGGTCCTCGGCGGTGAGCGTGAGATTT
>JANNDD010000807.1:0-15598 GCA_031387365.1 Armatimonas sp.
CAAGCTGATTTTGGCATCGGGATCACCGGGGTCGCGGGGCCAGGCGGCGGTAGCGACGACAAACCTGTCGGGCTGGTTTATATCGCCGTCGCCGGGCCAGACGGCACGGATCTTACCAAGAATATCTTCCCCGGCCAGCGCGCCGACGTCCGATTCCGCGCCACTCAGACCGCGCTTGATATGCTCCGGCGCACGCTGATCGGATAAAATGACCGCATGAGCGCTACTTTAGAAAAATCTGTTCGTGAGTCTCGTCCCCTTCTGCGCTGGAATGTTGAGGAGTACGAGCGCCTCGTTGCGCTGGGAGTTTTCTCCCCCGAGAAGCGAGTCGAACTCATCGAAGGAGAGATTGTCGAAGCCATGCCACAGAAACCTGCCCATCGTCTTACCGTGAGCCTGATTCTTCCCATTGCCATGCGCTGGAGCGGTGAGGGGTACCACGTTCTCTGCCAGTCACCCCTGCGCCTTGGTAACAGCGTTCCTGAACCAGACATCGCCATTGTCTCCGGCCAGCCACGCGACTACGCTACCTCCCATCCGACAACTGCCGCACTCGTTATCGAAGTCTCCGACACCACGCTGGAGTACGACCAGACCATCAAAGCGGCGATCTACGCGTCGGCAGGAATAGAAGACTACTGGATCATCAATATTAACGAGCGCACCGTAGAAATCCGTCGCCAGCCCGGCCCCAGCGGGTATCGTAGCCTGCAAACCTACTCGGAAGTGGACACCGTCGCGCCGCTCTTCAACCCCACCGCCAGCATCGCCGTCGCCGATCTGCTGCCCTGATCGAACCGTCCCCCTTCCCAGCGGGGAGAGGGCTAAAAATTCTTTTTCCGGATTCCCTATTTTTCCGTGAGTTTGTTAAAAGATAGGGTATAGTAAAACAGAAGTTTGCCATGCGGTTATTTCTTGCCATTGAACTCGAACCAGAACTTGCGGATGCGCTCAGTGCGCTTCAGCGGCGCTTGCAAGAGCGTGCACCCGATGCGAAGATCCGCTGGGTGGAGCCGGAGAACTTCCATCTCACGGTGCAGTTTCTGGGCGAGATCGCCGAGTCGTCGCTACCCGGTGTCCTTGAGGCGTGTGATTTTCTGGTTCCGCCGCGCATAGATTTCCGGATTGGCGTGGGCGGGGCGAGTTACTTCCCGAAGAAAGGGCCGCTCAAGACACTCTGGGTTGGTTTAACGGAGGGATCCGAGGAGTGGAAGCTGCTGGTCGAGGCCGTGGAGCCGTGGATGGAGCCGCTGGGCGCACCGAAGCACGGCGGGCTGGTGCCGCACATCACTTTAGGGCGGGTAAAAGAGGAGAGCGAAGCGCTTCGAGCCGCCATTCAGGCCGAGCTGCTCACCGACTGCGGAGTGCAGTGGGCGCGGCGCTTGACGCTCATCGAAAGCTTTTTGGGGCCGGAGGGTGCTACCTACGACACGCGGGGCACCTGGAGTTTCAAGACACAATCTTGACAATTTTGACAAAACGAAAAAAAATCTTACGCGTTTTGTTAGAAACGCGGTCTGCGGACCGTTTTACCGTAGGAAGCCCCCGCGGATAGCGGGGCAACGGTGAGGAGTTATGATGGATAAGGAAAAGGCGCTCGATATTGCCCTAGCGCAGATCGAGAAACAGTTTGGTAAGGGGACAATTGTCCGGCTCGGGGAGAAGTCTATTGAGCCGATTGAAGTGATTCCGACCGGGGCGCTTGCTTTGGATCTGGCGCTCGGTGTGGGAGGAATTCCCAAAGGCCGTATCATTGAGATCTACGGTGCGGAGTCGTCGGGTAAGACCACGGTTGCAGCGCATATTGTCGCGCAGGCCCAGAAGCAGGGTGGTATCTGCGCCTACGTGGATGTTGAGCATGCGGTTGACCCGATCTACTTCAAGGCGCTTGGAGTGAACTTAGACACGCTACTCATCTCCCAGCCCAGCACGGGAGAAGAGGCGCTGGAGATTGTGGATGCACTTGTGCGCTCCAATGCCGTCGCGCTGGTCGTTCTTGACTCGGTTGCTGCACTCGTGCCCAAGGCCGAGATCGAGGGCGACATGGGAGACAGCCATGTCGGGATGCAGGCGCGTCTGATGAGTCAGGCACTGCGCAAGATTACCGGGTCGCTCAGCAAGACCAATACGTCCGCTATCTTTATTAACCAGCTCCGTGAGAAAATCGGGGTCATGTTCGGCAATCCCGAGACGCAGCCCGGTGGGCGTGCTCTGAAGTTCTACTCATCGGTGCGCCTGGATGTCCGCCGTATCGAGACACTCAAGATCGGCAACGACATGGTGGGAATCCGTACGCGTGTCAAGGTCGTCAAGAATAAAGTCGCCCCACCCTTCAAGCAGGCCGAGTTCGACATCATGTTCGGCCAGGGAATCTCCCGTGCGGGCTCGATTGTGGATATCGGCACCGAGCTCAATGTGGTCACTAAGTCCGGCGCGTTCTATTCCTACAAAGGCGAGCGCCTCGGCCAGGGACGTGAGAACGCGAAGAAGTTCCTTGAGGAGCACCCGGCGATGATGGACACCATCGAAGGCGAGATTAAGAACTCCGGTGTCGCGGATGAAGTCCTGTCTCTGGGAGCAACCGCCGCCGCGGCTACCGAGGAGTAGGCTTTCCTACGGGACAATTCTGGTACGATAGGGGGCATGCTGAAAACGCTTGCCCCTTTTGATTTTTCGGAACTTACCGCCGCGCAGATGGCTTTTGCGGAGTGCCCCCTACTTCCTCTGATTCAAGGCTGGCAACAAAACTCTGCATCACAACAAAACTCTGCATCAAGCGGCCTACCTGCCACGGCGCAGCTCGGTTGGCGCGAGGGACGGGTCTGGGTGCTGGGAAGTCTCACGGATCACGATGTCTTCAACAATGCGAGTACTGATAACCAGAACACTTGGGAAATGGGCGATGTGTTTGAGGTATTTGTACGTCGCGCCGACAGTGATGCCTACACCGAGGCCCATGTCACGCCCAACGGCATTCGCCTGCACCTGAAGTTCCCTGACCGCGCGACGATTGCCCTCGCACGAGGCGGGCAGCTCGATGGCGACACGCTCAAGTGCGACCCTACGGAGATTTGGGCAAGTGCGTGGCGGACCGAGACCGGCTGGGTTGGCCTACTCAGTGTGCCTGTGGATGCGGCTCCGAGCGAGAAAGTTCTGGTGAGCGTCTGCCGCTACGACGCCCACCGTGATACGTCGCCCGACGTTGCCTCCACCTCCAACCACGCAGAGTGCGACTTCCATCGTCCTGATGACTGGCCCGAATACACCGTTCCCATCGGTTGAAACCGGCGTCTGCAGTAGCCTGCGGCTGCGAAGCCCGTTCCGGGCTCCCAAGCCTATTCTCCAGCCCGGCACGGGCTTTGCGGCTGAGGCACGAAGCCACTGTAGCCGCCCAATTAAATTGGGCGGCTTATGGTCGCCTCGCCTCGACGATCTGGGCGTTGAAGATGCCGTGGGTACTGGAAACCGTGACACCGTTGCCGACCACGCAGTTTTCGAGATAGGTTCCGGCTCTGACAATCGCACCGTCCCAGAGCACGGAGTTTTTGACTACTGCACCTGCCTCGACAATCGCGTTTTTGCCGACCACCGTGTAGTCGGAGATCGTGCCGTGCACGTGTGCACCCTCGCAGACGAAGCAGTTCTCGCCGACGCGTACTCCGGCGGGGAATACCACTTTTACCGTGCCATCTAAGCAGTCCCGCTGGGCTTTTCGGTAGATCATAAGATTGCCGACATCCTCCCAGTAGGCATCCGTCGGAACCGCGAGCATCGGCTCTCCGGCGGCCAGAAGCGCGGGCAGGACATCTTTGCCAAATCCATAAAAAGTGGCGGCGGGAATGGTATCGAAAACGTGCTGCTTAAACAGATAGACCCCCGTGTTAGCGAGATTGGAGAACGCCTCGCCCGGCTTGGGCTTCTCTTGAAAGCGCGTGATGAAATTCTCTGCATCCGTGACGGCAATGCCGAACTGCGACGGGTCTTCCACACGCTTGGCTCCGATGGTCGCTGTTGCATTTTTGGCCTTATGCTCCGCGATAATCGCCCCAAAGTCCATGTCAGAGAGATCGTCACCGCCGACTACCATAAACGTGTCGTCGTCGGAGTCACGGAAAAACGCCTCGCAGCGCTTGACTCCGCCCGCATCGCCCCAGAGCTCGTCTTCAACGGAGTAGGAGACTTTCACTCCGTAGGCCGAGCCATCGCCAATGGCTGTCATGAGCTTTTCGCCCAAATACTGCACATTGATCATGATCTCCGTGACACCGTAGTGCTTGAGGTGATCCAGAATATGCCCGATCACGGGCTTGCCAACAACAGGAACAGCGGGCTTGGGAAGAGAGCGCGTGAGGGGATCGAGCCGCGAACCGATCCCTGCGCCTAAGACCATGGCTTTCATACAGCTTGGATTATGGGCTAAATGGGAACAGAAGAAAAGCTATTTGAGTTAAGAGTGTCGTGAAAACTGAAATACTTTTAGGGAAGTCCGTCTTGCTGACGGGAGCAACGGGTGGAATCGGGCAGGCAGTCGCGCTGCCACTTGCGCATGCGGGAGCACTCTTGACGCTCTCAGGGCGCAGCAACGCGAAGCTAGAAGCGCTCGCGACGCACTTGGAGCAAGAGACGGGCAGGCGCCCCAAGACGGTTGTGGCGGATCTTGGGCGGGCACCCCACGTGGAAAAACTCGTGACCGAGGCTGCAAGTGACAGTGGCCTTGATATTGTGGTGAACGCCGCGGGAGTTGGGCTGATCAAGGCGTTGGAGAACATTACGCCCGAGGAAATGACACTTACTCTGGCGGCGAATCTCTACGGCGCCATGCTACTATCACAAGCTACTGTGAAGGTCATGGTGCCCCAGAAATCCGGGCACATTCTGCACGTCGTTGGGATTTTGGGCAAGGCTCCGATGGCTCAGGCCAGTGTCTACTGCGCGAGTAAGTACGGCCTCACTGGATTTTTACAGGCGCTCCGGGCGGAGGTTTCCCGGCGGCATAACATCAAAGTGACCGGGCTCTATCTGGGCGGTGTAGACACCCCGTTCTACGACAATCCCGCTATTGAGATGAAAGTTCAGCGCGACAAGATGCTCTCTGCCACTGATGCCGCTGAGGCGATTCTCTACGCCCTCACACAGCCCGCGCACCTTGTGCTAGGGGAGCTCACGCTCCAGCCTGAGAGTCACCAGCTCTAGAGTCTTAGGTGTTGCGCTCGACGATATAACGTGCGATCTCGCGCAAGGGCTCGGCCGTTTCTCCGAAGATTTCTAGTGCCTTCAGAGCCTCTTGCTCGGCGGCACGTGCGAGGCGCTTGCTTTCGTCGAGGCCAACGAGCTTGGGATAGGTGGCTTTGTCGTGCTTGAGGTCGGAGCCAGCGGGCTTGCCGAGCGTCGCATCGTCGCCTGTTACATCGAGAATATCATCCACGATCTGAAATGCAATCCCTATATGATAGCCAAAGCCTTGGATGCGAAAAACCTCATCTTCACTTCCTCCACCAAGCAGGGCTCCTAGATAGATACTGTTGGTAATCAGCTCTCCGGTTTTTTGTTCGTGAATCTCCTGTAGTTCCGCGAGGGAGAGCTCTTTGCCCTCAGCGGCCAGATCTGCCGCCTGCCCGTCACACATACTTAAGCAGGCTTCGGCTAGTGCACCTATCGCCAAACAAGGATGTTCTGTGTGCTGAATGCTCTTCAAAAGAGTCTTGAACGCTAGGGCTTGGAGAGCATCACCCGCGAGAATGGCAGTGCCCTCATCGTACTTGACGTGGCAGGTAGGCACGCCTCGCCGCAGGTCGTCGTCGTCCATCGCGGGGAGATCGTCGTGGATGAGCGAGAAAGTGTGGATCATCTCTAGTGCGCAAGCGGCAGGCAATACGCTCTCCGCGCTCCCGCCCACCGCTTCTGCCGCAGCGATGCAGAGCAGGGGGCGGAGGCGCTTGCCACCTGCTAGAAGCGAGTAGCGCATCGCCTCGCGGAGCGGTGAGCCGTCCGAGGGGCAGAGCTGGTCTAGGGCAGCATTGATACGGGGTGTGTGAATCGCGACCCAGGCTTCAAAGCTCATTTTCCGACACTGCGCTCTGCGGCAACGACAGTTTGCTCCAAGAGCGTGGCGATGGTCATGGGGCCGACACCACCAGGAACGGGCGTGATGGCACTGGCGACGGCGGCGCAGCTCTCGAAGTGACAGTCGCCGACATCGTGGCCACGGCCTTCGACCCGGTTGTAGCCCGCATCTAACACGACGACGCCGGGCTTGAGCATGTCACCCGTGATCATCTCCGGGCGGCCCACCGCAGCGACGAGAATATCGGCCTGGCGGGTGAACTCGGCGAGGTTCCGGGTCTTGCTATGGCAGATCGTGACGGTGGCATTGGCATTGAGCAGCGCAATGGCCATTGGCTTGCCTAGAATCACGGAGCGCCCGATCACCACGGCGTGCTTGCCTGCCGGGTCAATGCCATAGCGTTTCATCAGAGTCATCATGCCTTGCGGGGTGCAAGACACAAAGCTAGGGTGGCCGAGCACAAGATCGCCTAAGCTGGCTCTTCCGATGCCATCTACATCTTTGGCTGGGTCTACTGCGGCAAGTATCTCGTCCTCATCTAGGCCCTTGGGCATGGGGTGCTGCACGAGAATCCCGTGGACGGTCGGGTCCGCGTTGAGGTTGTGGATGCAGGCAAGGACTTCTTCCTGGGTCGCATCGCTCCCAAAGACATGCTCAAAGGAGGTGATGCCCGCTTTGGCGCAGGCCTTGCGCTTCATCGAGACATAGGTAATGGAGGCGGGATTATCGCCTGCAAGCACGGCAGCGAGACCGGGCGTGATGCCGTGGGCTTCTTTAAGCGTTGCAGTGCGTGTGGCCACTTCGGCGCGGATCGCCTTAGCTGTAGTGGCACCATCGAGAATAAGAGGTTCGGACACGGTACAGCATTGTACCCTGTCTTCGTTTATTCTTCTGTGACTGTATCGTCGCTTTCACGGGAACGAATCAGCCCACCAATGACGCCATTAATAAACTTAGCGGCCTCAGGGGTAGAGTATTTTTTAGCAAGCTCCACGGCCTCATTGGCGACGACGCCATCGGGTGCCCCGGAGAGCCCGAAGAGAATTTCGGTTGTCGCGATACGCAGAATATTGCGATCCACGATGGTTTGTTGATTGAGAGGGTAGTGTGTAGAATGCTGTGCGATAGCGGCATCGGCGTCATCTTGGTGGGAGAGGGTGCCATCAACCAACAGGCAGCTAAACTCCGCCGCCTCCTCCTCAAGCTTATTGGCCGCGACAGTCTCTTGTTGGGCAATATCGCGTGGAGTCTTGCCTACCTCCATCATGTAGAGGATACGCAGTGCCGTCTCACGAGCTGCTCGTCGGGAAGAAGGGGAGGGGGTTTTCGCCATAACGCGGCTATTGTATCGCATCCCCTCTCCCTCTCTTCTCCTCCCCCTCTCGGTATCCGATTCCCACGCTTGCGAGGGCAGAGGGCTAGGGTGCAGGCACAACGAGGCGCTGGCCCGGCTCTAGCTTACCGCTGATGTCTCCATTGAGGGTAGAGATGATTGCAATATTGTCCATGGTTGAAGTACCACGTACACTGTAGCGCCGGGCGATACTCCAGAGTGAGTCTCCTGGTGCCACGGTGACCACCTCAGTGCAGGTGATCTCAGGGAGCCGCTGCGCTGTTTTATCCCTTAGAGGAGCCGCTGAGCGCGCCACTGTTGCTGCAAGAGCGACTCCGGCCACTGTCAGAGCAACCCAGAGAGCCCGTCGCTTAAATTGATAAACACGCCGTTGTTGGGCAACAAGCACCCGCTGCTGTGCGTACAGACGAAATTTTTTATCCTCGTCTGTCCAGAAGTTCCCCCCGTTGCTACTTTCCCACACCATGATAATACTCACCTTCTGGCTAAACACTCCGCTCCAACAAAGTAAAGCGGAAAACAAATTTCAGCAAATTTTCGTTCGCTTTCAAGAGTGTATCCGTTCTATTTTTGTTTGTCAAGCAGATGTTTGCTTCCCGTCTTTAGCACTGATCTCTTGCTTCTCTGATGCCCGAAATTGGTCAGTGGTTCCCCGGTTGTGATAGAACTAACACCAGTGAGATTGCTGGGAGTTGACCTAGGAACAAAGCGTATCGGGATTGCTGTGGCCGATGCGCTAGGCTTTGGGGCGTACCCACGCGCAACTCTGATGCGGGCACGCTCCCGTGCAGAGGATATTGCGGCGATTCTTGGCTGGGCGGAGCGCGAGGCAGTGGGCGCTATTGTGGTGGGGCTGCCGCTGAGTTTCCAAGGCACTAAGAACGACTGGACACTCCACTGCGAAAAGTTTTCTGCCGCGCTGGCACTAGCAACTCCACTGCCGATAATCCTCCAGGATGAGTTTCTCTCATCACAAGAGGCTCAGGCTGATCTGATCGCTGCGGGAGTCTCACGAAAACGGCGGGAGGCGGTGATTGATCAGGCCGCCGCCGTACAAATCCTAGAAAGTTATTTAAGAAGCCAGTGAAGAGACAAATACGAGCAACTGTGGCTCTGCTTATACTCGTTGTGCCTATGGCAATGCTCGTGGGCTGTGGCAGTGACGGGCGCCCTGTGGTCGCCAGGTTAGGGGCCGCTGCGGTTGAGGTGCGTGTGCCTGAGGGCGCGAGTATCTCCCGGGTCGGGCAGCTCCTGCAAGAGAAGAAGATTATTCGCTCAGCGAGCTACTTCAAGAAAGTGGCGACGAGGACGATCCTGCCGGGAATCTATGCCTTCTCACCCTCCGACACTCCCGAGGCTATCTACCAAAAGCTCAACCGTGGCGAAGTTTCTTCGACCCGCGTGACGATCCCCGAGGGTTTTACGATCAAGAAGATCGCAGCGCGCCTCAAAGAAAAAGACGTGCTGACAGACGAGAGCGAGTTCTTACAGCTCACAGAAGGGCTTGAAGGCCAGCTCTTCCCCGATACCTACGCGTTTGCTAAAAATGTCACCGCTAAAGAAATTATCAGCCAGCTCCGTGGGCAATTTCAGAAGCAGGTAAAGGCGCTGACACTGACCCGTGAGGCGCTGATCGTTGCCTCACTGATCGAGCGGGAAGCCGAGACCGATGAGGATCGTCCCAAGATTGCAGGGGTGATCTACAACCGGCTAAAGAAAAACATGCGCCTTCAGATAGATGCGACGGTGCAGTATGCGCTGCCCGAGCACAAGGGGCGCTTGCTTTTTGCGGATCTCAAGGTCAACTCGCCCTATAATACCTACCTACATGCTGGGCTTCCCCCTGGCCCGATCTGCAGCCCCGGCCTGCCGTCGCTTAAAGCTGCCCTCGCTCCAGAGACAAATGACTATCTTTTTTACGTTCAGGGTGAGGCTAAGGGCCATGTTTTTGCAAAGACATTCGCCGAACACCGTGCTAATATCGCCCGTGTTCGCCGGAGTGCCCACCCATGAGTTTGCTCAAGACTGACCGAATGATCCGCCGCGTCAGTGAGCTAGACTTGGCCTGGTTGCATGAGCGGGGCATTCGCGGGATTGTTTCTGATCTGGATAACACGCTCGCGGCGTGGCACGGCGATGAGATTCCTAGCGACATTCTCGAGTGGCTAGAGGCCATCAAAGCCGCCCGAATTGGGGTCTGCCTCTGCTCCAACACCCGCCGCCCAGTGCGTCTTGCCCGGATCGCGGAGGCACTTGGAGTTCACCATGTTCCGGGTAATGCCGGAAAACCGGGGCGAGCGGGCGTGCTTAAAGCCCTGGAACTTATGGCGGTTCTTCCGAACGAAGCGACCATGCTCGGCGACCAGCTCTTTACCGATATGGTCGCTGGAAACCGCGTGGGGCTCACCACGGTGCTCGTCAACCCGCTGGCTGACAAAGAGTTTATCGGCACCAAGCTCATTAGTCGCAATGTCGAAAAGCTAATTCTGCGCGGCGAGCGCATGCGGCCAAAATGAACCTCGTTTGTCGTCTCATTGCCACGGACGAAGACCTAGCGGCGTGTCTGTCGCTACGACGTCGAGTCTTTATCGAGGAGCAGTGTGTCCCTGAGGAGATCGAGCGGGATAGCGATGATACGTCGGCGCTCCACTTTCTGGCTTGGGTGGGCAGCACGCCCGTTGCTGTGGCACGGGTTGTCAACAAAGGCGACGGTGTTGCCAAGATCGGGCGCGTGGCGGTGCTTCTGGCACGGCGTGGTGAGGGAATCGGGGGGGCACTGATGGAGTTTGTTCTCACGAGCCTGGCCGAGTATGGCTTTACGCAGGCGCTTCTGCACTCCCAGGAGCCCGTGGTGGGCTTCTATGAGAAACTGGGGTTTGCCACCGAGGGCGAGCGCTTCTTTGAGGCCGAAATCCCCCACTTCGCCATGCGTAAACGCCTCTATTCCACGGGGTAGACGGCTTCGACGCGGCCATCCGGGTGCCCTAGGAGGAGGCGTTTTGCCAGGCCAATGAAGATGCCGGTCTCCACGATGCCCGGTAGAACTTTAAGGCGCTTGTCTAGGATTGCGGGCCGCTGGATGATCCCAAAGGGCAGATCCAGAATGTAGAGACCATCGTCGCTGATAAATGGCTCCCCATCGGCGAGAAGGCGCAGGCGGGGCGTCACTTCGAACTCCTCTTTGAGCTGGCTGATCAGGTTCGGGGCAGCAAACGGCACGATGGCGATAGGCAAGGGAAAGGCCCCAAGGTGCGCCACGCGCTTGCTGGCATCCGCGATCACCACAAGCTCTGTAGAAGCCGCCGCCACAAGCTTCTCGCGGAGCAGGGCACCGCCGCCCCCTTTGATCAGATCGAGCTTGGGATTAGCTTCATCGGCACCGTCTATGGTGAGATCAGGACGGGTCTGCGGGGTCAGCGGCACTAGGGGGATTCCCCAGCGTAGCGCGTGAGCTACGGTTGCTTCCGAGGTAGGAATGCCACGAATTTTCAAGCCCTCAGTTTGCATACGCCGCCCGAGCGCCTCAATGAAAAAAGCCACGGTCGAGCCCGTTCCGATCCCGACAATCATACCATCGTGAACCAGCTTAGCCGCCACCTCGCCTGCCGCTTGCTTGCCGATGTTTGCGTTGCTCATTCAATCATCTTTGTAGCTGCCATTAGCTAGGCTTATTTGCGGAGACAAAAAGACTTCCTATTTTTCGGTGAGTCGCATCTAGTAAAGGATCAAATTCTCGTAGTTTAACATCAATAAAGCCTATGTCTGTAAGCATTTTATGTGCTGTTTCGAAATCATAGGCGAATTTATGTTCTTCTGCTTGCCGGAAATGAAAGTTTATATGTTCCATCGGGGTAGTACAGTAATCAGGATGCCATTTATGGATATTACATTGTTCGATGTATCCTTCTTTTCCCTTAGATATGTAATCTTTCAGTGGCCATTCTGTTTCTGGGACGCTGAAATAGAAAATACCTCCTGGCTTTAGGACTCGTAAGCATTCTTTTATTAGTTTATAAGCTGATGTTGGGTACTCGAAATGTTCAATGCAGTGCTCTGAAAATATAAAATCGCAAAATCCAGACTCAAAAGGGAGGTCTTTTCTTAAATCCAGAGTGACATCGCCTCCAGGGAACAAATCAACATTTAAAAATCCTTCTTTTTTGTGTTCGCCTGAACCCAGATTAATTTTTGCTGGTTTGTAGAGCGAGTGTTGTTGAATATACTGAATGCCTTGACGATGGTATGCGGAGATGCGGCGCTCAGTAAAGATAACACGCCAAGCAGCCTGTTCCGATGGCGAGAGAAATCTTCCAAAGAGCTTGAAAAAGAGTGTTTCCATTATTGATTCTTATGTTCTGAAGAGGGGAACCCTCGCCGGTAGCGCCCCCGAAATTATCGGGGGCGCATTAGAAAGACTAGTTCTTGAGGGACTCGCGGAGGCTGGAGAGCTGTCCTGCGGAGCCTAGGAGCTCGTTGCGGCTGGCGATGAACTTGGCGTACTCCGCCATGAATACCTTGCCAGGGGTGCGGAAATCAAAGTTGCCCGGCTGCTCCTTGAAGAACTCGCGGTGGACACGGGTCCAGACTAGGCGACCATCGGTGTCTATGTTCACTTTGCAGACGCCTAGCTTTGCAGCGGGGAGATACTGCGCGGTGTCGACGCCTTTAGCGCCTTTAAGCTCGCCGCCGGCGGCATTGATACGTGCTACTTCGTCTTGTGGAACTGAGGACGAGCCGTGCATGACGAGGGGATAGCCAGGAAGCAGGTCCTGGATGGCTCTCACGCGGTCGAAGTGGATTCCTTGGCCGCCCGCGAATTTATAGGCACCGTGGCTGGTTCCAATCGCGCACGCGAGCGAGTCGCAGCCGGACAGCTTGACAAACTCCAGGGCCTCGTCAGGATCGGTCAGGCAGGCGTTCTTCTCGTCGACCTGGACATGCTCCTCGACGCCACCTAGCATGCCTAGCTCGGCCTCAACAGAGATTCCCTTGGCATGAGCGGCATCTACTACACGCTTGGTGATGGCGATATTCTCCTCAAAGGGGGAGTGGCTGGCGTCAATCATCACCGAGCTATAAAAGCCCGACTCAATGCACTCGTAGCAGGTCTGCTCATCGCCGTGGTCTAGGTGAACCGCGAAGATCGCCTCGGGGAAGATCTCCTCGGCGGTTCGGATCATCGCCTCCAGCATCTGTTTGTTGGCGTAGCTACGTGCGCCTTTGGAGAGCTGGATGATGAACGGAGCCTGGCTATCAATGCAGCCTTTGAAGAGGCCCATGATCTGCTCAAGGTTGTTGATGTTGTAAGCGCCGATGGCGTACTTGCCGTACGCGTGGGCGAAGAGTTGTTTTGTTGCGACAATCATTTCGGATTCAGTGTAGCGCACTTTTCAGAGGTATGGCAACCAGCCTCTTGAATAAATTCCTTAAGAGGCCTTGACAAACTGACTGACCAGACGGTATTTTAAAGACTGACCGGACGGTCAGGAATTGTAATGCGAAAACCAGAAAAACTAGAGGAGCTACTCAACGCCGCGCACAACGTCGTTATGCGCGATGGGGTCACCCGCCTTACGCTGGAGCTGGTGGCGCGGGAAGCGGGGGTTAGTAAGGGCGCGGTGCTCTACTACTTCCCCACGAAAAATGCTCTGATTGGCGAGATGCTCAAGACCCACTTGGAGCGCAATCGTCAGCTCTGGATGGACTGCCTTGCACAAGAGCCCGAGGGGGTGCCGGGGCGTGTAACGCGGGCCTGGATCAACAGCGTGCGCCACTGTGCAGGGGTGAAAGCGCAGGAAGGAGCCGGCATGCTCGCCGCTATCGCCAACGATCCTGCACTTCTGCGCATCATTCACGAGCGAATCGCTGTCTGGAAACAGGAGCTCGAAAACGACGGCTTGCCTGCGGAGCGCCAGCAAGTGATTCAGTACGCTATGGATGGGATCAAGTTTTCTGAGCTCATGGGGATGAATCCCCCTGAGGGCGCGAATCGGGATCAACTAATTGACTATCTCCTGAAACTGGCGACCCCTGGGTCGTCTCTCTAACAACCAAAAATAAAAATGAGACATCAAAAAAAGACTTTTTTTCTTCTCCTAGGCATGACACTCTTGCCGCTGGTGAGCTGGTCACAGCAGCAGCCACTCACGCCGATTCGCACTCTTGATGAGGCGCTCAAGCTTGCTCAGGAGAAGAGCCCCAGCCTGCGGCAGTCCAAAGAGCGTGCGCTCAAGACCCAACAGACCATCCATCAGATTCTCGCGGGGCGCAAGCCACAGGCCAGTGTGCGCGCCAGCTACACGCGTCTCCTGAATGGGGGCTCCGGTTTTGGTGGTGGCGGCGCGGCGGGTGGCGGCGCGGTGCAGAATCCTTTCCCCGTCCTGCTCCAGAACGCTCCCCCGGGAGCGCAGCCTGTTCAGTTGCCCGCTGCAAGCCGTGCAGAAGCAACTCCTACCCCCACTCCCCCCGCGAGCTCGGGTGGTTTTGGCAGTGGGATAGATCTGAATCAGCAGTCCGTGAGCCTGAGCATCTCGCAGAACCTTGATCTGGCGGGCGTGATTAAGCTGGCCAATCAGCTCGGGGATCTGGAGCTTGAGGTTCAGGTACTGGATTACCAGCGCTTGTTAATGGACACGAAGTACACGGTTCGTAGCGGCTACTACGGCCTCTTGCGAACCGAGTCGCTCTTGAAGGTATCGGCTGCCGCAGTGGCGCAGAGTGAAGAGGCCCTTAAAGTGGCACGCTCGCAGTTCAATGCCGGAACAGTCGCGCAGTTCGATGTGCTCCGGGCGCAGACCCAGCTTGCCAATAACCAGCAGAGCCTGATCTCGGCGCGTAATCAAGTGCAGCTCTCTAAGAATGCTTTTGCCAATAGTCTAGGCGTTGATCCAGGGACACCCGTTGAGCTTGCTGCCCCGACCCAGATGAAAGAGAAAGAACCACTTCCCGCACTGGAGGAGGCCAAGCTCATCACGACGGCGCTCGCAGCCCGGCCCGAGGCGCGACAGACGGAGATCTCTCTCACCAAAGCGGCGAAGAATATCCAACTCTATGGTAAGGGGCTTGCGCCTTCGCTGGCTGCAGTGCTCTCCAGCACTTACAACCCGAACCCGGCCTTTATCAGCAATTCGACCACGGGCTCCCTCTCAGTGGCCCTCACGGTCCCCCTGAGCGATGGGGGGGCGTCTAAGGCGCAAGCGGAAGCCGCTCGTTCTGATCAGCGCGCCGCCGAGATTCAGAAAGAGCAGTTCCAGCACGGTATCAAAGCGGAGGTTCAGCAGGCCATTATCGCCGTCAGAGATGCCCACGAGCGGGCGCAGACGGCTTGGGGCGCTGTGGAACAGGCCCGCGAGGCGTATCGCATTGCGCAGGTTCGTTTCCGTGAGGGCGTGGACACTCAGCTTTCTGTGAACGATGCGCAGACCGCGCTCACCCAGTCCGAAACCAATATCGTCAATGCTCGCTACGACTATCTTACTGCGCTGGCTCGCTTAGACCGCGCCCTAGGAAAAGAATAAAAAAGAATAAAGAGAATGAAAAATAATCTAGCTATCGCCACTGTTCTGAGCCTTGCGTTTCTGGTTGGGTGTGCGCCCCAGAAGAAGGCGGACGACAAGAAGCCCGAGCTGCTGGCTGTGACCAACGCGGGAACTCCTGTGCGTGTTGCAGTTGCCATAGAGAAAGAAGTGGTCAGAGCGATCTCCGTGACGGGCTCCATTGCCGCCACACAGACCGTCGAGCTGGGAGCCAAAGTGAGCGCCCGTGTGAGCTTTGTTGCGGTTCGGGAAGGGGAGCTAGTTCGCAAAGGCCAGCTTGTTATCCAGCAAGACTCCTCGGACTACGACTCGCAGGTGCGCTCCTCAGAAGCAAGTATCAAGAGTGCTGAGGCTGCGATTAAGAATGCACAGGCCACGATCGAGAGTGCGAAGGCGGGCTATCAGAACGCTCAGGTCAAGCTCGCGCAGTCGCAGACCAATCTTAAGCTCACGGGAACCCAGAGTGATGCGGGTGTTAAAGATGCCGAGCAGCAGCTTGCATCGGCGAAGGCGCAGCTTGATATCGCCAAAAAGCCCCAGCGCACTCAGGAGGTCGCGGTCGCTGAGAACGCCGTAGCGCAGGCACAGGCCAACTACGAGCGCGCCGCCAGTGATCGAAAGCGCTACGCGATCCTAGTGAAAGAG
>JANNDD010000211.1:0-6768 GCA_031387365.1 Armatimonas sp.
TGCAGGCGTTTGCGGGAGAGTTTGTGGCCATTATCGGGCAGTCGGGCTCGGGAAAGTCCACACTCCTCAATATTCTGGGGGCGCTGGACACGCCCACAAGCGGTCAGGTGCTGATTGATGGCATTGATATCGCCACGCTGACATCGGATGGCCTGGCGAACCTGCGCGGCACGAAGATCGGGTTTGTCTTTCAGTTCCATCACCTACTCGATGAGTTTAGCTGCCTGGAGAACACCCTGATGCCGGTCTCGATCCAGAAGGGTGCGCCGGAGAAAGCGGATATCGCCTACGCCAAGCACCTCCTTCAACGCGTCGGCCTGGAGAGCCAGATGCACAAGCGGGCAAACCAGATGTCGGGCGGGCAGCAGCAGCGCAATGCGATTGTTCGAGCGCTGTGCAACAAGCCCAAGCTAGTGCTCGCCGATGAGCCCACCGGTAACCTGGACTCCCACTCGGGCCAGGAAGTCTTCACACTCATGCGCGAGATCGCCCGCGAGACGGGCGTGGCCTTTCTGATGGTAACGCACGACGATCGCTTGGCCGCCGCCGCTGACCGGATCCTGCGGATCGAAGACGGCCTGATCAGCGAAGTCTCTGCGGGTGGTTCGTCATTTGACCGCCCACAGAAACGTGGGCGTCTGTGAGCCTTCGGCTGGGATGTCGCTCCGCGACCGGGCTCGGTTCGTAGTCGCGGAGCGACATTATGGCGGCACGCCCGTAGACGCCCACGTTTCTGTGGGCGGTAACGTGTGGACGGTTCGTCCCCGGTATAATGCCTAAGGGAGAAAACTAAAGAGATGAACTGGATTGTTCGCTGGATCGTGGGGGCGGTGGCGCTCTACCTGACCGTGTTTTCCTGGAGCTATGTTCAGCCGCTAGCACCGTTTCTCGGGGGCAAGCGGGGGCTGGTGCTGGATGGGGCGATCGGGGCATTTTTTGCCATCGCTGTGGTAACCCTGGTCAATGCGTTTGTGGGGCCGCTCCTGCGCTTGCTGGCCGCGCCTCTGAACTGCCTGACCATGGGGCTGATGCGCTTCGTGGTCAATGCACTGCTCTTCTGGATCGCCGGGTCCGTGGGGCTGGGGCTCTCGGTGCAGGGATTTCTACCCGCGCTCTATGGCTCCATAGCACTCTCGTCTATCTCAGGGGTACTGGATTTGCTGATTCCCAAGGATAAGGACTGAGCGCACATGACTCCCGTGGTGGTGTTAACAGGGATGAGTGGGGCGGGCAAGCAGACGGCGGCGCGCAGTTTTGAGGACATGGGCTGGCAGGTTGTGGAGAACATCCCGCCGCGCCTGTTTTCGCCTTTGTTTGCGGGAATGCCCAAGGATGAGCCGCTCTGCATTGTGAACGATGTGCGCTCCGGGGAGTTTGAGGCGCTCCCTGCCGGAATTCTCTCTCTGTCCGTCGTTCCCACTCTTGTCTTTCTAGACTCCAGTGACGAGATCCTGATTCGCCGCTTCAAGGAAACCCGCCGTCCCCATCCTTTTTTCTTTGAGGCCGGCGGGATCCTCCCCGCGATTGCTCTGGAGCGAGCACGGTTAACCTCTCTCAAGGAGCAGGCCGATCTTGTGATTGATACATCGGGCATGAGCATGCCCGAGCTCCAGGCGTTTCTGCGGGAGCGCTTTGCCGCCCCTGAGCACCAGCAGCAGCCCATCACGGTGACAGTGGCTTCGTTTGGCTTCAAGCACGGGACACCTCTGGATGCGGATTTATTATTTGACGTGCGTTTTTTGCGCAATCCCTACTACAATCAGGCACTCCGAGAAAAAGACGGGCGCGACGAAGAAGTCCGCGTCTTTGTGGAGGCGGATGAAAGAACCGGGGCGTTTCTGGAGCGGCTCTATGATCTGGTGGGCTGGTCACTCCCGCACTATATTGCGGAGGGAAAAGCCTATTTAACCATTGGCATTGGCTGCACGGGGGGCAAGCACCGCTCCGTGATGATCTCGGAGAAGCTCTCGGCGTTCTTGAAAGCGCTGGGCTATAGAGTGCTCACCCAGCACCGCGACGTGGAGAGGCGCTAAGCGTGGCCACTCCGCTCTCCAACCCGCAGCAGATGGTCGTCAGCGGTGCCAAGTGGTTGGCACCTGGTCTGAAGGTCAAGCGCTATCTTTTGCTGATCCCCATCGGGCTTCTGCCGGTTGTGATCGGGGTAGCGCTTCTCATCAATATCCGCAACACGGACTACTACGACTGGCTCGATCACCGGATCAATCAGCTTCTTCATGTGGATATCGCCGACATGCGCTTCTATCTGCCGGTGGGGCTGGCGCTGATTTTGTTGGGCCTCTTGCTGATTCTCAGCGCCTTGATCGCGGTCAATCGCAGCATTGTCGGGGTGATCTCGCCTGAGCACTTGGAGAGCTTGCCCGAGGTGATTCAACGGAAGCGCTCGCTCAATCAGGGGGCGCGGATCGTGGTGATTGGGGGGGGGACGGGCCTCTCTACTCTCTTACGCGGCCTGAAACAGTATTCCTCGAATCTAACGGCAGTGGTGACCATGACCGATGACGGTGGCTCGTCGGGCTTGCTTCAGCAGCAGCTCGGGGGAATGCCGCCCCCGGGGGACATCCGAAACTGTTTAGTGGCGCTCGCCGATGCGGAGCCGCTGATGCAGCAGCTTTTTCAGTTTCGTTTTGAGACCCGAGACACCAAAGACGGTCTGAGCGGTCATAGTTTTGGCAATCTTCTCATTGCGGCGATGATGCAGATTACGGGAGATTTTGAAAAGGCCGTGGAGAAGACCAGTGAGATTCTGGCGATTCGTGGCCGGGTACTGCCCTCCACCATTGAGTCCGTTGTGCTTGTGGGGAAGCTTGCCGATGGTCGGGAAGTGACGGGGGAGACGAAGATTGTCAAGGATCCGAGTGCGATTGACCAGATTATGCTCTGCCCGGAGGCACCGACTCCCCCGCAGGCCGTTCTAGAAGCCATCCGCGATGCCGATATTGTGGTGCTCGGCCCGGGTAGTGTGTTTACATCAGTGATCCCAAACTTACTGGTGCGTCCTATTGCCGAGGAGCTTGCCAAAAGCCGTGCGCTGCGTATTTATATTTGCAATGTCATGACGCAGCCCGGTGAGACCGATGGTTTTACGGCCTCTCAGCATCTGGCAGCGATTGAGAGGCATCTGCTTCCCCTGCCTGTTGGCCGTAAGATCGTGGACTATGTTCTCGTGAACACGGCACGCCCGTCTTTGGAGGCGATGGAGCGCTATGCAAAGACCGGAGCCGAGATTGTTTCTGCGGATATTGAGGTTATTAAAGACATGGGCTACCGGCCTATCACGGGTAAGTTCCTTTTTGAAGCGCAGCTCGTCCGCCACGACCATGAGCGCCTCGCCCGTGCGATTCTTCGCCTCTGGCAGGAGCGGCGTGTCAAGCGACGAGGGCCGTCGTGACGGCTAACCTGACAGAGACGGGCCATGTTCTCTTTCTCGATCTCGTGGGCTACTCACTGCTCTCGCAAGAGGCGCAGGCAGCGCGTGTCACCGAGCTGCTGGCGTGTGTTCGAAGTACGAAAGCCTTTCAAAGCGCGGAGCAGGCGGGAGAGCTTATTCCTATTGCGACGGGCGATGGCGTGGCACTTGTCTTTTTGCGTTACGCGCTGGCACCCCTGATCTGTGCCTGTGAGGTGAGGGAGAAGGCCGCTGCGCTTCCGCTGCGCATGGGGATTCATGTGGGGCCAGTGACACGTGTCAGTGATATCAACGGCGCGGTAAGTGTCACGGGCAGTGGGATCAACACGGCTAAGCGTGTTATGGATCTTGCCGATGGGGGCCAGATTTTTCTCTCTGGCGCGGCTGTTGCTTTGGTAAGAGAGCACGATGCCTGGAAAGAGCGGCTTGAGTTTGTGGGCGAGCGCGACACCAAGCACGGAGAACGGGTGCAGGTGTGGGAGCTGGTGCCGTGGATGAGAACCACAGTGAGTCCGGTAAGTAAGGAAAAGTCTCCCTCCTCATCCGCCGAGATTCTCATCCACAGCGCCAGCCCTGGTGGTGCCGTCCCTCTAACCTCGGAGCACTATGTGGTGCGCGCTATAGATGGGCAGTTTCATGCAGCATTGCAGGCACAGTCGGCTATTGTACTGCTTAAAGGGGCACGGCAGGTGGGGAAGACGAGCCTTCTTGCTCGTGGCTTGCAGGCCGCACGCCAGCGCGGCGCACACGTGGTGATTCTGGATTTTCAGAGCCTGGGCAGTGATGTTCTTGCTTCGGCGGAGAGTCTCTACCGGGCAATGGCCGAGAGTCTGTGTGAGCAGCTCGACCTCGATACCCTCCCCGAGAGCCACTGGAGTGCAAGCCGCTCGGGGGCGGCGAACTTAGAACGTTATCTGCGACGGGTTGTTTTTGCCGTGAGTGAGTGTCCGCTGGTGTGGGGGTTGGATGAGGCCGACCGGCTGTTCCCTCTGAGCTTTGGGAGCGAGGTCTTCGGGCTCCTACGCTCTTGGCACAATCGTCGGACGCTTGATCCCGAGGGGCCGTGGAGCCGCCTGAGTGTTGCGATTGCCTATGCCACCGAGGCACATCTCTTTATCACCGATCCCAATCAATCCCCGTTTAATGTGGGGGTGCGCCTGCTTCTTACGGACTTTACGCAAAGTGAGGTCGAGCAGCTTGCCCAGCGCTACCAGAGCAATGCGACTGCCGCACTGTATGCCTTGCTGAGTGGGCACCCGTATCTGACTCGTCGGGGTTTGGAAGTGCTGGCCGCAGGTGGTACGCTAGAGACAGCCCATGTCTTCGATGAGCACCTGGAGCGGCTTCTCTTCTCCTTGAGCCAGGAACCCCTTCTTCGTGATGCCATTTTGATGGTACTAGAAGGCAGGACTCCCTCCATGGAAGCCTTTTTCCGTCTGCGCGCTGCTGGTGTGCTGGCGGGAGAGAGTGCCTCCGAGGCACGCCTGCGCTGCCTACTCTATGAAAACTACCTGAGAAAACACCTTGAGTAACTCTATTTCGGTTCGCGTCCCTGCAACATCGGCCAATATCGGCCCCGGCTTTGATACTATAGGAGTGGCGCTGGATCTGCACAATGTCTTCTACTTCGATATGCTCACGGCCAGCGCATCGCCCGTGCTGCGGCCACGTACTCTGGTGTTGGGTGAGGATAGCTTGGCGCATCTTGCACTCAATCGGCTCTACGAGAAGCTGGGCAAGCAGCGCCCGAAGCTCTTTGTGCAGACCGAGGCAAATATTCCTTTCTCCCGTGGTTTAGGAAGTAGCTCCACTGCGGTTGTGGGCGGCTTACTGGGAGGCAATGCGCTGCTGGGGAACCCACTGGATCGCGAAGAGATTCTTGCGCTTGCGCTGGAGATCGAGGGGCACCCGGACAATGTCGCCCCGGCTCTTTTTGGCGGCTTCCAGATCGCCGTGCGCGAGCCCGATGGCACGATCACCCGTGTCTCCGTGCCCGCGCCTGAGGGATTAAAGGCCGTTGTCTGCATCCCTGAGCTGATTCTTCCCACCGAGCACGCACGCGCCGCTCTGCCGGAGTCCTGGACCCGCGCGGAGACGGTCGCGAATCTCGGCCGGGTTGCTGTACTCATGACGGCACTCCTCTCCCGCCGCTGGGAGCTTTTGCGGGTGGGAATGGACGATCACCTTCACCAGCCCTACCGGGAGAAACTCATCCCAGGTTTCCGTGCTGCCGTCGAGGCCGCACTCGCCGCTGGTGCCTACGGAGCCGCTCTATCAGGCAGTGGTAGCGCCCTACTTGCCTTCACCGGAGCCCACGAGGAGCGCATCGGCGAGGCAATGGCCGGTGCCATTCGCAGTGCCGGGGTACTCGCTCAGTGGATGCCGCTTAACTTGGATGCGAGTGGGGCGACAGTCTTGGTAAATGCATAAGCTCTGATAACTTCAGCCGCACGGTGACAATGTAGGGCGGCTGATCTTGAGTCCAGTGCCCGTAGGTCGTCGTCACAATCGTTCCATCGCGCAAGCAGAGCACGCCGGGGTAGGCACAATCAGAGCCGTTGGTGTTATCCATAAGTCGCACGCGGTACTGCCCCTCACTGCCCGTCAGAATATCATCGAAGGTGCCAACCCAGGCAACCCAGTCGCCTTTGGTTGGAGATTCGTGGCACATATCCCGAAAGGAGATAAAGAGCCGTCCATCAGGCGTATAGACTCCTGTGTGTCGGTCGCCGGTGAGTGCGCCGGGGAGCTCACGGGGCTTGCTCCACGTGACACCTTCATTATCCGAGAAGATCACATAGGAGTTGTGCTTGCGGGAGTTCTCACGGAGCAAGACCGCGAGCTGTTTCCCATCGGGCGAGCGCAGTATCCCTGGCTCGCAGAGGTGCGCCTCGGGCAGGTGTGCAATCACGGTTGGGTTGCTCCAAGTCACGCCCCCATCGGCAGAGCGTACGGAGTAGACATGAAACTTTCCCGTCGCCTTCCCGGAGTTGGCGTAGAAACGGCCATCGTCGTGAAAGAGCGCCAGGTAGTCGCCATGGGCAAGCCGCACCATCGCGCCCATCGGGACAATTCCGCCGTACTCGCCAATCGGGGCTAGCGCACTCCAGGTCTCGCCCTCGTCCTCGGAGATCGCTTGACGCACGGGGTAGAGCCCACAGAGCAGCAAGATGCGTTTCTTACCATTTTTATCTTTGGTCCGAAACAGCGTCGGGCACTCCTGGCTCGTCACCCAGTTTTGGGGGGTCGGCAGACGCTCACCCCAGGTCTTGCCGCCGTCAAAGCTCTTCTTGTAGACAATGGGGCCCTTGCCATGCCCTTTGGGATAGACACAGAGAATC
>JANNDD010000866.1:0-3731 GCA_031387365.1 Armatimonas sp.
CAGTCTGAGACAACACGGCGACTGCTTCGCGTGCTGGACGGGCTCCCACTGACCGACCGAACTGTGCTGGTGCTACATCTTTTAGAAGGGCTGGACTACACGCAGCTTGCGCAAGTTCTAGCCTGCACACGCCCTGGTGCCAAGATGCGCACGCTCCGTGCCCTGCGCCGCCTACGGGAGCGGGTCGAGCGGACTTTTATGATGGAGGAACTATGAACATCATCTGCTGGCTACAAGAGTACACTCTCCTGGAGTTTACCCTCCACCAAGCGAACTGCCCTCACTGCCAGGCTCGCCGCGCCGCCGACCAGCGTGTGTTCGCTCTTTTTGAGGGTGTGGAAGCGCCGTCTTCCACGCGCACCTACGACGAGCTGCTCTTGCTCCTGCCTCGCACGCAAACGCCACGTCGCGCTTTAGTCTGGCAGTTGCCTGCACTTGGTGTCGCGCTTGCCTGCGGCGTGGGCTCGGCTTTTTATTTTTCCCGGCCTGTTGCCGTAAAGCAACCGACAAAAGTCGTAGCGCTTCGTCCAAATCTAAAAAACAATTCGGCTCTTCCTGCAATTTCGCAACGGCAGCACGGCGTAAACGTCGTGATGCCAAAGGAAACCAAGCCCGCCACGGGCTACAAACACAAGCTCCCCCGTCCGGCATTGACTCCACGGGAGATGCCGATTTCAATCGTCGAACAAGACGATCTCCTTTACCTCAATCCGCCTCTCGCAGCTCCTGAATTGAAACAGCGTGAGGAAGCTTTGCGGCGCTCGGTGGCAGGGGGTGATGACTTTATCACGGTCGCGCTTCCGGCCATTGCAGCAACGGATAAGGGAGTAGGAACGGCGCTGGAGGCGGCGCAAAAAGAGCAGGCGATTGTGGATGCCCGCCTCGTGCGAACCATGACACTGGCCATAAAAGCGCAGCCATTTTCTCAGCTCTGTGAGCAGCTCACCAAAGAGACCGGGATCACCTTCACGGCCAACCCACGGGTCGCCGACGATGAAGTGACGCTCTACTGCACGGCACGGCCTCTACGCGAAATCATGCGTCAGCTTGCCAAGCACTTCGGCTTTGAGTGGCGACGAACCGGCCAGGAGCCGCAGTTTTCCTACGAGCTGACCCAGTCCTTGAGCCGCCAGCTTTTGGAGGAGAGCCTGCGCCAGCAAGACCGCGATGCTCTGCTGGTTAAAATCGAGGAAGAGGTGAGAGCTTTCCAGAAACTTCTAGAGCTCAGCCCCGAGCAGCGCAAGACCAGGCGGGAGCAGCTTCAGGAGAAAATGAGTAAAGACAGGGCAGCCTTTAATGAGTATCTACGGCTGGGCTGGCTGGATCAGGGCGCGGAGACGGTTCTGCCAAAGTTTCTACAGCTCTCCCCGGATGAGCTGGGGCGGATTCGGAGCGGCCAGCCCTACGAGTGGGACTTGATGCCCGGCGGAGTTATCTCCCCGGCACTTCAACGCCAGGTCAAGGAAGCTTTCCAGAACCCCTTTGGGGGCGGCGAGCTACCCCAACGAGACCGTGGGCCGATCACCTCTCTCCAGGGCCGACTTCTGCTGGAGAAAAAAGAAGACGCGTGGACGCTACGGGGCTATCTCCAAACCAATCAAGGAGGGATCGGGCTCCCTCTGGCAACTGCACCCACCCTTGCCAATGCCGCGATAGACAACGCGGCCCGCAATAAAGCGCTCGCCAAAGACCCCGCACTGCAAAAACTCGTCTCGCTCAGCATTGCTGCAAGCTGCACGCTCAAGCACCATAGCTTCCCGGAGTTCGACGAGTTTACGGAAGGCCCTAAGATTATCGAGGCCGATGCGCTGGCGGCGCTACACAAGGCAACCGGGCAGGACATTATCGGTGATCAGTTCCTGCGCCTCAGCATCCCGGTCTCGGTGGAGAAGAAGAGTATCTTCCAGGCGCTCTGCACCGTGGGAGATTCCCTGCGGCTCCACTGGGGCAAGAGCGAGGGCTGGCTCACTTTCCGCACCCCCGACTACTACGCCGCACGCCCCCAGGAGATTCCTCAGCGCCTCCGCGAGCGCTGGTCAGTCACCAAGCGCAAAAACGGCAGTCTCACGATCCATGAGCTCGCGGAGATGGGCTCACTTCCCGTCGCCACGCTGGACTCCTCCCGCGTTGCCCAGTCCCTGATCGCACGCTACGGTTTAGATGAGTGGCCTCTAATTCGTGCCGAGCAGGCACGCCCGCACTGGAGCCTCCTCAGCCAGCTCACGGCGGAGCAGCGCGAGGCGGCGGTAAGCGAGGCGGGGCTTGCCTACAGCGCCCTGCGCCCAAAATTGCGCGGCGCGTTCGAAGCCCTCTTGCAGCTCCCCTCGGAGCGCCCCAACCCGCCCACGTTCCGTGACTCCCGGCTCTGGGTGCTGCGGGGAGCAAAGGCAGAAAAAGTGCTTCCCAACCCCGGCGTCGTCTTCACTTACCGCTACGACGACCCCGCGATCTACAACACCTGGAGCCCCTTCAACGGAATCTCCGGCATGCACGAGGCAATGTACCAGCAGCGTTTTCGTAAGTAAGCCCAAGGTACTTGCAGCTCTTACCCACTTGTGCCATACTATTCTCTGTGATGGAAAGTCTCACAATAAGCCTGACAACAACCATTTGTGGCATGACACCCCAAAATCGTCATTATGACCGCTGCGGCAGAAACACTAGTTAGGCGGCAGCACACCTATGAACAACTACGCAACTTTCTGGCAGCGGTTCGCGGCGATGTGGATTGATTTCTTCGTCCTCTTGCCGCTCATGGTGGTTCAGGGATTGTTGGAGTCGGTTTCCAAGGGCGCAGCACTTGCGCTCGTCATCCCGATGGCCGTCGCATACGCCGCCTACTCCATTTATTGCCACGGGCGATTCGGCCAGACGGTTGGCAAGCGAGTCATGGGCATTCGTGTGATTCGGACGACCGGAGAGCGCATCGGCTGGCGAGAGGCTTGGCTGCGGAGTTCTGGTTTGAAAATCCCCACTGAACTCACGCCAAAGCCTTTGCCGCTGGAGTCAAGTTCACCTCGAAGCCCAAACTTACCAAACGCTTCGTCAGGCTACGGGCAAGCCGCTCAGGCTCTCGCTTATCAAAGTAGTCAACTCCCAAATCTGTATAATCCTCACCACGCTCCATCAAGCGATAAGCAATTACAAGGATAGAATGTGCAACCGCAAGAAGCGCTCGCTTCTTGCCACGACGCACAACCAAACGACGATACTGCGCACCAAGATAGGTCTTCGTTCGAGTTGCTGCATGCGCCGCTTGAACCAGACCAGCACGCAAGGAAGCATTACCGGGACGAGTGCGACCCGAAAAACGCTTGCCCGCACTCTCGTTATTGCCAGGACAAAGACCAGCCCAAGAAGCAAGATGACCCGGAGTGGCAAAACGAGTCATATCGATGCCCACTTCACTCACAATCAGCTCCGCCGTCGCACGAGCCACACCAGGAATCGTATCTAAATGCACGACGGCTTGCTCAAAAGGGGCACAATAGGTCACAATCTGCTCATCAAAACGAGCTATCGTCTCCTCAATGCTGTCAATCTGGCAGAGCAACTCCGAAAGAATGAAGCGTTGATGTGCACTGACCCGTCCGTCCAGAGAACGCTCCAAAAGCTCTTGCTTAGAACGCAAACGCCCCTTGGCAAGTTCCGCCATCTCCGAAGCACTGGCTTTGCCTTCCACGAGAGCCGCTAGCATTGCACGACCCGAGACCCCCATCACGTCGGTGGCA
>JANNDD010000872.1:0-1949 GCA_031387365.1 Armatimonas sp.
CCAGAATCGCCTTCCAGCCCATCAGCTCCCGCCAGGTCGGAGCAGAGAGCAGAACCATACGTGTCTTCCCGCCCTTACCTAAGACTGTGACCTGACCCGCATCGCCACGAGGAGCCAGATCTTCCCAAGTCAAGCCGCAGAGCTCGCTGACGCGAAGCCCCCCCGCATACAGCAACCGTAGCAACACCCGATTGCGTGGATCGGTCTCTAGGGCAAGAATCTTCTGTAGGTCAGGCTCTTCGAGAATCCGCTGAGCGAGCTGGTTCTTGACCGTGGGGAGCCGAAGTGGTGCGCCGACGTTGGCAGGCAACACGCCGATGCGGTGCCCGAAAGAAAGCAGCGACTTCACCGAGGACAGCAAACGAGCCCTCGACGCTGCGGATCGCTCTCGTTCGATCTCCACGTTGCCTCTCTCGTATACCTTATATATATACGCGCTCGCGTCGGCGAAGGACTGGACATCGCCAAGGGTGACCAGGCTGAGCGGCTTGTCTTCCGTAAACTCGATGAAGCGCTCGGCATCGGATCGGTACGCCCGCTGGGTATGGGAACTTCGCCCATGTAGCCAGAGTGCCAGGAGTCTCTCATTTAGCGACTCTACTGGAATCCCTTGTCCAACTTGCAGCTCGGCAACGGCGCGACGCGGGATAAGCGCCGTTCGCTCGCCCAAGTCCGTTGGAGCGGCGATCACTACGAGCTCGCCGCCCGCATCCAGGATTTCCAGAGCCCCAAAGACATTGCCGTTCTCGACTTCAATACTTGCCACGCCTTCCACTTCCATCGCCGCCTCCCGCGCACCAGAGATCCCGACACGAGCTTCCCGAGCCGTCGAAAATCGCCACTTTTAGGTAGTTTCGCCGCCTTCCAGCTTTTCTCCTTCAATGCACGAGAAGTGCGCTTATCAGGCATTGGAGAAAGTATTCGCGTGCCTAGTTTGGTCTTGGTAGTCCTTGCGAACTTCTCCGAATCTCCCGATTTTGACGATTTGCCCGTAGAAGCCTCTAGAAGGCGATTCTAGGGGCGATACCTCCCGGAAAGGGAATCGCTCCACCCACACGGCGGTAGAAACGGCCAAAATAGGCCATCTTAAGATAGGACAAGCAATGATATATAAGACAGTCTTAGGGAAATCGACTTATTTGGCCTCTATTTTATCTGGCATTCTGGCATGGCTTTCTGGTTATCTGGTCTGTAAATCTGGTATACCAGTCTGGCATTCTGGCTATATGGTATACTATCGGTACGAAAACACCCCAGATAAGGGCTCGCGTTTTTAGCGAAGCCAAGGCGCGGGAAGCAGAGCTTTTTCGGGGCAGCTCGCGTAGAATCGCCTCACAGAGGGCTGGAGCGTGGGGAGAAAGGTTGAACCGGGTATGAAAATCATTACCATCACGGGCTACAAGGGAGGCGTCGGAAAAAGCACCGTCGCCGTTCACCTAGCCGCGTTCTTCAGCAAGAAGGGCAAGACCGTACTCGTAGACGGAGACCCTAACAGAACGTCCGTCGCTTGGGCGGAACGTGGTTCGCTGCCCTTCGAGGTGGTGGACCAGCGCCAGGCCATGAAAGCCGTTGCAGGCGCAGACTTCATCGTGATCGACACACCCGCACGTCCTGACTCCGACGACCTCAAGGAGCTGGCCAAGGGCTGTGACCTGATCGTCCTGCCCACTGCTCCCGACGTGCTGAGCCTCCAGCCCATGCTGGAGACCTGCCGAGCGCTGCCTGGAGCCAAGTACCGGGCGCTCCTAACCATCGTGCCGCCACACCCCAGCCGCGAGGGGGAGATCATGCAGGGCGAGCTGCGCCAGGCGGGTATCGAGGTATTCGATGCTATGATCCGCCGCACCGTAGGCTTCCCCAAGTCGGCGCTGGCGGGCACGACGGTGGAGACACTCGACGATCCCCGGCAGAAGGCGGCATGGGGAGACTTCGAGAGCCTCGGTAAAGAG
>JANNDD010000905.1:0-1436 GCA_031387365.1 Armatimonas sp.
CCTGCCCTGAGGGAAGGGGCCGGGGGATGGGTTCAGTGCGTGAAGAAGCAGGTATAGACAATGGTTCAGGAAGTACAGTAGGCGCGACGGGCGCAGCAATCGCAACGGGCTTGGTGGCTTCTAAAAGCGGCAAGGGTGGCAGAAGCTCCTGGATAAGTGGCAAGGTAAGCAGGCCACAGAGCGCCAGCGTGCAGAGCAGGTGCCGGTAGGTCGCGGCGGCGCGGCGCAGGAGCAAGAGCGCTAGGGCAATGAGCAGGCAAAGAGCCGTGCCACGAACAAGCAGTTCCGTAAAAAAGAGCAACATCACTCAGTTTCCTTTCTGGCGAGCCTCAGTAATCAGTACCGAAAGACGTTCTAAATCCTCGTCGGAGAGCTTGCGCTCGTCGTCGGTGAGGAGCGCGGCGACCACTTGCTCGGGGCGACCTCCGAAGAACGTCTCCATAAGCTTGGTGAGCGCCTCACGGGCCACGGGGGGGCGGGCATTGACGGGGTGGTAGATATACTTCGCGCCGTCCTGGGTGTGGGTCACGTGGCCCTTATCCTCCAAGATGCGCAAAAAGGCACGGACGGCGGAGTAGCTGGGCGGATCGGGCAGCTCAGCCAGAACATCGGTGACGGACGCTCCCCCACGTCGGTAGAGCGCCTCTAGGATCTGCCGCTCGCGGCGGCTAAGTTTCTCGGTAAAGTGCATAAGCAGTGCTAACCATTTAGCATAATGCTAACAGATTAGCACTGATCCTTGCGTTTGTCAAGAGGCAAGGTAAAATGGCTCAATTCTTGGTGCGGTTTGACATATGGCTATTTTCGTACATCCCCCACCAGTGTAAAATCTGGCGAAAAGCCTCTTCCATGCGTCAGAAATGAGTCTATGACCTTCGGGGCGACCTGTCCAAGAATGTAAAAACTGACCCTATCCTGACGGCCTTTGATTCCCGAGCCTGACATCAAGTTGGCGTATGCCCTAAGCTGGCAAGCTAAGAGATCCAGAATCCTGATTTTACATTGGCGGGGGATGTGCAAAAATAGCCTAGATGGAAGCACCCCACGCGGCACGGGAGGGTTTTTCGCGAGGGCAAAAACATCCCATTTTAGCCCCCATTGTGTAGGTGCCCCTTTTTAACAGCTATGTCGACCTTGTTGCCCAATTCCCGGAGAGGCTCAAAACGCCACGAAATTGCCACTGACTCGAACATTTCGTAGATGGAGCTAATGGAAGTTTTTGAATTCGGCAACAAGGTCTATGTTTGTTCAGGGCCTTGCTGGACTCTCTGACCAGAGTGGCAAGGGGCAGGCACCTTGGGCATCCCTTGGCACCTTGGGCATCCCTTGGCACCTTGGGCATACGCCAACTTGATGTCAGGCTCGGGAATCAAAGGCCGTCAGGATAGGGTCAGTTTTTACATTCTTGGAAAGGTCTCCCCGAAGGTCATAGACTC